>NKPV01000056.1 GCA_002254605.1 Armatimonadetes bacterium JP3_11 | reverse complement strand
TTATCATGTTCGCGCTGATTGAGATTATCGGCGAAGACCGCAACTACGCGCTCAAGCTCCAGTCGCAGCAAGAGCCAGCGGCGACCCTATCCGAGCCTGCCACCGAGACGCGCACACAACCTGAACCCGAGCCTGTGTTTGCCGTCGCACAGGTGGCAGAACGTAGCAATGGCAGCAACGCCTCCCCAAAAGAGGCAACGATGGAACAACTGCTCCGGCTGCTCTATGAGAACCCTGCACTCTCGCGTTCGAAACTGGCAGAGCGGCTCGGCTGCTCGCGCCAAACGCTCTATAACTATCTGCAAGAGCTCGAATCGCGCGGCTACATTCGGCGTACCGGCAATGGCTATGAAACCGTCGTGACCCCCCTGCCCCGCAACGGCGTGCGCAACGGAACCCGCAGTTACGCCAGTTTTCGCGAAACGCGCGATTCGACTTGACACGGCGCGCTTGCGAACAGGTATAATCCCTTCAGTACCAAAGGAGGTCTATGCCGATGGATTACAAACTGACTGAGCGTGAGCGAAGCATTCTGCACCTGTTCGCGCAAGGACAGGAGTCCGAAGCGATTGCCGAGCAGTTGGGGATTACCACGGAACAGGTCGAACAAGCCTCACTCAATGTTCTGTACAAACTCTTTGGCAGCTCACTCAACTACGCTCTCGAATCTGAAGATGTTGCCGAAGAGCGCGAACTCGTCGGAGCCCCCTAAACAAGGAAAATACCTGTACGCTGTCGCCAGAACGCCCCTGAAGGTCAGGGGCGTTTCCCGTTATTTGAAGTAGACGATCTGGCGCTGCGCCATTTCGTTCGCTGGGTCGCGTCGTAGCACCTCCTCCAGTTCACGCTTCGCTTCAGGCTCATAGCCCAGCATCGAATAGGTGAGCGCAAGGTCTAAACGAGGCTGAATTGCGTCGGGGTTCAAACGCACCGAGGTCTCCAGTTCCTGGATCGACTCTTCGAATAAGCCCGTGAAGCAATAGACCAAACCAAGCAGATGATGTGCCTCTGCCGAGTTCGGGTTCCGCTGCAGCGCTATTTTCAGCAGCTGCTCTGCTTCCTCGTAGCGCCCTTCGTTTTTAAGCGCAAACGCCTGTTCAATCAGTTGTTTCAGGTCGCCCATGTCTCTCGTGCCTACCTCCTATAATGATAATCACCGATAATGGCTCCTTTGCACGCACGAGCGGCGAATCGAACGACGCTGTATTATACCTTATTTTGAGTTAGATTGCGGAATTCGCTATACGCCGCGATTTGCGCGATTCCTGCAGGTAGCGAAGGCAAAAATAGGTTCTGGCAAGTCACCCGCACGACGAGGTACACTCTACACCGATGTTGCGGATTTACCTCGTTCGTCACGGGCAAACGCCATGGAACCAAGTCGGTCGCATCCAAGGTCATTCGGATACTCCCTTAGATGAATACGGGCTTCGTCAAGCGCAGCAAGCAGCACGCTGGCTCGCAGAGCGCATCCAGCAGCCCGTCGCCGTCTACAGCAGCGACCTGCAACGCGCTTATCACACCGCAGAGATCATCGCTCAAGCCCTGAACGTGCCGCTCTCTGCCGAACCTGCCCTGCGTGAACGCTACTGGGGACTGTGGGAAGGGCTGACCCCAGAAGAGGTACAACAACGCTTCCCAGAACATCACTTCACCTACCTGTATGACCCGCTGCTGGGCACACCTCCTGAAGCCGAACCGATGACCGCGTTCTGGGAACGGGTGCGCCAGTGGGGACGCCAACTGCTGGAGAAACATCCCCACGGCGAGGTGGTGGTCGTGGGACACGGCGGTAGCCTCCGAATCCTGCTCTGCGAAGTGCTCGCAGGCGACATCCAAACCTATCGGCGCATTCGACTCGATAATACAGGCATCTCCATCGTAGAGCGCAACGCCGAGCGACTCTATGTGAGCCTCATGAACTACACCGACCACTTGCAAGACCCCTCGGTGGATGGGTTCTGACAAGATACTGTGCGGTATGATTCTCTGCGCAGAGCATGCTCGTCGCCGAATCGATAACGGTAGGATACCAGCAGACGCCGGTTGTACATGACGCTTCTGTGCAGGTCGCGCCGGGACAGATTGTGGTCTTGCTGGGTCCCAACGGTTCAGGCAAGACGACGCTGTTGCGCACACTCGCCCGCATACTAACGCCGCTTCGTGGCAAACGCCTACTGGAAGGCAAGCCCTACGAGGACTACAGCCTTACGGAGTTCGCACGCCAAGTTGCCTACGCGCCGCAGGAAACCCCTACCGAGATGGGTTTCACTGTCGCAGAGTTGGTGATGATGGGACGCTATCCGCATCAGAAGGGCTTCTGGGGTGTCAGCCGCGCCGACCGCAACGCCGTGCGCCGCGCGATGGAACAAACCGCCATCGCCCACCTTGCCGAGCGCACAATGAGCCAGCTGAGCGGTGGCGAACGCCAGCGTGTGAACCTCGCCCGTGCCCTCGCCCAAGAAGCACGCTACCTCATTCTGGATGAACCCACCACCCACTTAGACCTCCACCATCAAACTCAACTGATGCACATGCTGCGCCAACACGCGCAAGTGCAAGGCGCGGGAGTCTTGCTTGTGCTACACGATTTGAACTTAGCCAGCCAGTATGCCGACTGGATTGTGCTGATAAGTGAGGGGCAAATCGTGGCGCAGGGCACACCAGACGCAGTGTTACAGCCGATGCTGCTGGAGCGCGTGTATCACACGCCCGTACTACGCCAAATGAATCCGCTCACAGGCAGACCGCTTCTATTCGCGCTGAGTGCGGACGCGGCGCCTCATGTCTCTCCCGATGCGCCTCATGCCTTCGTGATTGCAGGGGGCGGCTCAGGAGCAGCGCTTTACTATGCTCTCCTCGCCGCTGGGTGGCGTGTGAGTACAGGCGTGCTGAACTTACTCGACACCGATGAGGAGATCGCCCGCGCCCTGAAACTGGAGCATATCACCGAGCCTCCCTTCTCCCCCATCTCGGACGAGGCGTACCAACGCGCCCAGCAACTCGTCGCCAGTGCAGACGCCGTGGTGATCGCCGACACACCGTTCGGACATGGTAACCTACGCAACCTGCAGCTTGCACTCTGGGCGCGGACGCAAGGCGTCCCCATCTATGCGCTTGCCGCACGCCCAATTGAGCAGCGCGACTTCACCAACGGCGAGGCGACCCGACTATGGCATCAACTGCTCGACCACGGCATGCACTCCGCAGCATGCACGCAAGAGATCCTCTCACAACTGGAACCGCACCTCAAAGCGAGGCGCGATTCCCCTGCTCGCGCCTGAACCCGTTTCAGCATGAGCCACCTCGGCGACGGTACATCGCCTGATGGGTCTTTCGCGCAGCAGCGACCATCTCTGGATAGGGCGTGTCAGTGATCGTCACGAAGCCGATATTATAGTTCTCGCCGTCAAACCAACGCCCCGTGAGCGGCTGATCCATATATTGGAACCAGTGGCACCCCACAAACAGCGGGTGGTCTAACACGCTGTTGACATACTCCGCATACATCCGAGCGCGTTCCCGTTGATCGGCGGCGGCGACCAGCCCCGTGTGGAACATGCCCCTGTCCAACGCACCAAAATGGAACTCCCCGATCATCACAGGCTTGTCCAGCGGTGCGAGAAAGCTGTATGCGCTGTGGTTGAGTTTGGGCGCGTAAATGTTGAAACTCACCACATCGCAGAGTTCAGCACAAGCAATCACAGCGTCCAGCGAGTACCATGCAAACCGACAGCCCAAGTAAAGATGGTTCGGCGCGAGTTCGCGGAGCAAATCGCGAATCGTTTGAAAATATTTCCGAGCGAAGGTGCGCACAAACTCGCTGAAATCGCGAGTACGCTCTGAAGTAGGCGTTGGCGGCAGCGTCACGGGCGCACGCAACGCATCCCAACTCGCAAAGCTTGTGCCCCACAACGCATTGAGTCGCTCGATACTCCCATATCTCGCACGCAACTGATCCAGAAAGGCGCGTTTAGCGGGCGACTCGTCGGCATGGAGGCTCAGTGCGCCGTAAGCGAGACCGTAGCGCCCGCCGTCTTCGCCCTGCCCCGCCCAGCTGAGCTCGTTGTCTACAAAGAACCCCACACACCATGGGTCGCCCTTCACGCGCTGCGCCACAGGCTCAATCGATGCACGGGCGTTTTCGGCAAATCGCGGGTCAAACGGGTCGTGCATCTTGCCCCAGTAGTCACTACCACTGGGGACGCGCGCATGCTCGCCCCACACTCCAGCCGTCGCCACATACGGAATGCGTCCGTTCCGATGCCAATCCCCCAGCGACCAGTTGCCTATTGTGTTGAAACCCCATGAGCGCAGTCGGCGTAGGGTGTGCTCGAGCCAGCGTTCGCGATAGCGCTCGCCGTACTTGCGTTCCAAATTCGCCGCGTAGAAGTTGAAAGTTCTGCCCTCTTTGATGGGTCCCATCAGTGCGCCCGACGCATGCCCATAATGCTTCGCAAGCAGCTCCCCCTCGCGCGGCAACACAGTGAACATCGCCTCGCGCCCCGTGATAAAGGTAGGGTCGCCGTAATGCACACAGTCCATCCCCGTCGAGAAGAAGAGCCGACCATTCGGGGCAACCAACCACCACTTATCGCGCACCTTCTCAGTACGAAAGTAGCCTGTAGCTTGCAGTCGCGGTCCTGACTTCCACGCGCCGTACTCGTCGAAATCCTCGGGAGCGGGCAGGCGTTCCAGTTCGCGCATCTCTGCAGCGAGCGTGCGACGCAGGTGGCTCAGGCTCTTGACTTTGCCCCGCCAATCGGCTCGGGTGAACTGCCCAAACTCGTCCACGATGCCCGACAGCGACTCCTCGGCTTCGATAAGGCGGATGTTGTCCACAATTAGCACACGGGGCTGCTCGCCACGCCACAGGAATATCTGGAACGCGACGATATGTTCCAGTCGGAGTTTGCCTTCGTGGGTCACGCCGATGGTTGTGAGGTTCTTGCCAAGAGGGGGTAAGCCACGCATCCCATAGTCCATCGGATTGATCCGCAACGGGAACACAAACGACACACGGGCACGGGGACGCACCGTATGGGTTCCCTGTCGGCAGAAGCGCATCCCGTCCGCGCGGGGGTCATCGTCCACACGCACCCCGAAACGCACGGACTCGCGCATGGGATTATACATATCAAACGCCAATCCCGCAAAACCGCGCCAGTCCCATGGCGTCGGGGCGCGGAACATGAGGTTGGGCCAATCGACATCGGGGAGAAACTCTACTTGCAGGGCGTATTTGCCGTGCGTTGCGCCGTGTTTCACGACGGTCAGGCGTGTGTTGTTCGCCGTCGCCGCATGCAGGTCGCTCTCCTGCTCAAACGAGTAGAGGAGTCGTGTCATAGAGGCTCTATTCCGCTTTAGGGAGCGCAGCTCCTGCTGCGGCGCTCCATGCGCAGGCGTTCGGGGGAGTAGGACACGCGAACGGTTTGATTTGGGCAGGGAAAAACCATGTGCGCCCGAATTCTAATACCGAGGTGTGCAACAATGCCGAACAGTTTTGTGATTAACCCGCCAGTGAACCGCTTGCAAGGTGCGCTGCCGAAAGTGGGCGTTCGCCCCGTGATCGATGGGCGACGACAAGGCGTGCGCGAGAGTATGGAAACCGCCACGATGCAGATGGCGCAGGCGGCGGCAAGGTTAATCACCGAGAACCTGCGCCACGCCTGCGGACTGCCTGTGGAGTGCGTGATTGCCGACACATGCATTGGCGGGATTGCGGAAGCCGCCGCGTGTGAAGCGAAGTTCGAACGAGAGGGGGTGGGTGTAAGCCTCACAGTCGCTCGCAGTTGGTGCTATGGCTACGAAGTGATGGATATGCACCCCACACGCCCGAAAGCCGTCTGGGGGTTCAACGGCACAGAGCGCCCCGGCGCTGTGTTCTTAGCCGCCGTGATGGCAGCGCACGCCAACAAAAAACTACCCGCCTTTAGTATCTACGGGCGCGATGTGCAAGACGCCAATGATTTTAGCATTCCCCACGATGTCGCCAAGCGTCTCCTGCAGTTCGTGCGCTGTGGGATCGCCGTCGCCACAATGCAGGGCAAAACTTACGCCTCGATGGGCAATGTCTCGATGGGCATTGTGGGCTCGCTGGTCGATCAGAACTTTCTACAGCACTATCTGGGCATGCGCACCATGACAATTGACATGGTGGAGTTTGTGCGTCGGATGGAGCGCGGGATCTACGACCATGCCGAGTTTGAACGCGCCTATCAGTGGGTGCGCACCTATTGTAAAGAGGGCAAGGACTACAACCCACCTGACAAGCAACTCACACCCGAGCAGAAGGAGCGCACTTGGCGACAAAGCATCCAGATGGCGCTGATTGCCCGCGACTTGATGGTGGGCAACCCGGTGCTTGCTCAAATGGGGTATGAGGAGGAAGCGCAAGGATTCAACGCCATCGCGGGTGGCTTTCAAGGACAACGGCAGTGGACAGACCACCTGCCCAACGGCGATTTTATGGAAGCCATCCTCTGCTCCAGCTTCGACTGGAACGGAATTCGCCAGCCATACATCTTAGCCACTGAGAACGATTACCTGAACGGCATCGGCATGCTGTTTGGGCACTTACTCACGGGAGCAGCGCAGATTTTCGCCGATGTGCGCACCTACTGGTCCCCCGAGGCGGTCAAGCGCGTTACAGGTTGGACGCCCGTGGGCGTCGCAGAAGGGGGGTTCCTCCACCTTATCAACTCTGGACCTGCCGCGCTGGATGGCACAGGCGAGCAGAGTACCCCCGACGGAACGCCGACGATGAAAGCGTGGTGGGAAGTCCAACCCGACGAGGCGGAACGCTGCCTGCAAGCGACCACATGGCATTGTGGCATGTTGGAATACTTCCGAGGGGGCGGCTGGAGTACGCGGTTCCGCACGCGCGGGGGCATGCCTGCTACAATGTTCCGTCTAAACTTAGTGGAAGGGCTGGGTCCGGTAATGCAAATTGCCGAGGGCTACACAATTGACCTGCCCGATGAAGTTCACACTATCCTGGACGAGCGCACGAACCCCACTTGGCCCACCACATGGTTCGTGCCACGCATAACAGGACACGGCGCGTTTCAGGATGTATACACCGTGATGGCGCACTGGGGCGCAAACCACTGCGTACTAAGCGCAGGGCACATTGGCGATGCACTGATAACGCTCTGCTCGATGCTGAGAATCCCAGTTGCGATGCACAATGTAGCCCCGGAGCGCGTGTTCCGCCCGCACCAATGGGGCATGTTCGGCACAGAAGACCCTGAACAAGCAGACTACCGCGCTTGTGCAACCTACGGGGCTTTATATGCGTAGAGTATAATTGAACAGCGATGCCTTTCACGGTCGAGGACATTAATGAGTTAATTCGAATCATAGAAGCGAACCCCGAATTGAAACGCGCTCTCCAGGAACGGCTGGTGGACGCGGAAGCGATTCAGCGCGCGTTACGCGACCCCGAAAAGCGCAACGAAATCCGCCGTGCTGTTCTGGGCGAAGAGTGGGAAGATATACCCACCATTCTGCGCCAACTGGCTGAGGGGCAACAACGCCACGAAGCCATCTTGCAGGAGCACACCCAGCAACTGGCGATGCTGATTGAGTCCCAGCAACGCCACGAAGCCATCTTGCAAGAACATACACAAATCCTGCAAGAGCACTCCCAAATCCTGCAAGAACACTCCCAAATCTTGCAAGAACACTCCCAAATCTTGCAAGAACACTCCCAAATCTTGCAAGAACACACCCGACAGTTGGCGATGCTCATCGAAACCCAACAACGCCACGAAGCCATCTTGGAGCAGCATACAGCCCAACTGAACCGCTTGGAATCGGAGTTCCAATCGTTGCGCAACGAGTTTCGTGGGCTGGCGGGGCGGTTCGATGGCGCAGAGTATGAACGGCGCACCCGGCAGCGTGCGACAGCGATTTTCAATGGCGGCAGTGGCGGTTCGCCTGACAACCCTGCTGTACGACGACGCCTCAAACAGTGGCTACGCGCCGCTTTCGGTGAGATCCCATTCAACGGCGACCTAGACGATGTCTTTATGTCTGACATTATCTGGTGGAAAAACGGAACCGTCATCGTGGGTGAAATCTCTGTCAAAGTCGACCGACTGGATGTGGTACGAGCCAAGCAGCGTGCAGAACTCCTACGCCATGCTGGCGTGAACGCAATCCCTGTGGTGATTGGCGACGATTGGGCGATGGAGGAAACACGCGAACTGGCGCAAAGCGAGGGCGTGGAGTGGCTCGTCGCGAAACAGTACTCCGAAAAAATTTTGGAGTTCCGCAGGCTGCCTGAGGCGGCGGAAGACGAAGACTAACCTTTGGGAAACGCAGGATGCATCCGCATAAGCCAGATTTGCCCTGTGTGGTAAGCGGCATGTTGTGCCACGCGAATAAGCCCCTCACGCCCCGTAATCGGGTCGCCAATCGGGCTGCGCACAGGTTTGGCTAACTGCTCAGGCATAGGCGATTCCAGAATCGGCGATAGGTGCATGCGCGACAAATTCAAAGCACGCTCTACATCATACAGGGTACAGACCGATTGCGGCAACGGGAAAGGCTTCGCGTTGAGGAACGAATCGGTAGCGCATGCCAACACGCCCGCCTCAAACTCGTTCGCAGGGCGCCAATCGCCTAAGTGGTGCGCCCAATAAAGCTCTGCGCCCGCGACATGATACAGATACTCGGCAATCGAGTGCGCCCCTTCAAACAGACGCCAGTTCAGTTGTGCCTCGTTTAACCCCTCAATCGCTTGGACAAGCCGTGTGCGTGTGAATTGCCAAATCGCTGCAAGCTCGCTCATGTTAGTCATCTAACATCTTGAAGTAATCGCGCTCACGCAGCGCGGCGCGGCGTTTCCAGTGGCGGTACAAACCGTATAGAACCAACCCAGCCCCGACGAGAATCACGAACGGGAAAAGCGCCAGCGCCACCCGCAGCCCCAGCGCGAAAATCGCCAGCCCAAACCGCGCCAGCATCGCCAATACAAGAATGGCTAATCCAATTCGTACCCAACGATTCACGGCTTATCCTGTGTTTGAGATGCGGTCGGATTTTGCTCGGTCGTGGCAGCTCCCGACCCCACTGGGGTCGGCTTGCTGCTCTTACGCATCTCTATGAACAGCCCTACCAGAATCAAGGCGACCCCAGCGCCCGCCGACCAGGGCAGAAACCACTCGATCGTACGGATAATCTGCCCTCCGATATACAGGAGCGCAGACGCCGCCACCACCAGCACACCTACATAAATGAACCTGTTGCGCGGCATAATGCAAGTATACCCCCACTTCTCCCGATTGTCCCACAAATTATAGGGTGAGAACGCCCCCCTTACCAGTCAATAGCTCCTATGCCCCGTTGTAGGGCAATGCACCTGCCCTGTATTCGGGTCGTACTGATAAGCTTGCCCCGACACAGGGCAACTCAGCATCGTCGCTGGCAAGCCCAGCTCTTGTAGGTTGGCGGGGTAGGTCTCCTCTGCCGTCGTGCGCATCTGAATAGCGGCGCGAATCTGGCTCAGGTTGTTGCGGCATTCCACGCTTTCCGCTGCCTGACGCACCTCGCCCACCCGACTCGCTGGAGGCTGTGCACTGTCCGCCCCCGAACCGCTCGTCCCATAATAGAGCCACACCATCAACAACACCGCTAAAATCGCGATGGAAACCAAAATCCCGACCAGTCGCATGGCTGTATGATACCCCGCGAGGGAGACGGGAAAGTGAAAACGAGGCAATCCTCTTGAAGGCTCGATTCGGAGCCTTAGAACCCGTCGAGCCCGGTGCGGGCAGGCGGTTCTGCCTGCCCGCGTTCAAATAACCGTGCGATGCAAATCGTCCGCACCAGAACCGGGACGGATTGGCTTCACGCTCGCCACATACTCGGGTTCATAATCGATGAGCTTCAGCCAGTCTTCCATCACATCGGATTTGGGGAAGATTTCGTTCTCACGGTACTCCATCTCGATGGCGCGTTTGAGGTCGTCAGGGCGGATACCGTGTTCCCCGCTGGGGTCCTCAATTGCGCGACGGATGGCGAACTCTTTCGCACGATCGACGACCGATTTAATTAGCGCGCCGCTGACCATATCGCGCCAGTAGAGCGTCTCCACACCGCCGTTGCGCAGGTACACCTGCAGGAACTCGGTGTCGGGGGCTTTTCGCCAGAGATATTGCACCGCTTGCTCAATGAGGCACTCGCGGGCTTCGGCGGGCGTGTCGTACTCGCGTACGAATTCCGGGTCTAACGGCAGCGTGGGCGTCAGATAAATGCCGAAAATCTCGCGCGTGGCGTCGCGATCAGGACGGCGTACCTTAACTTTGCGGTCGATGCGCCCGGGGCGCAGAATCGCGGGGTCGATGTAGTCGGGGCGGTTCGAAGTGAGCATCACCACGACATTCTCAAGGCTCACCAAGCCGTCCATCTCCGCACAGAACTGCGGCACGACGGTGTTCGAGATGTTCAGCCACCTACCAGAGCTGCGCGTGCGCAAAATCGACTCCGCCTCATCGATGAAGATGAACACAAGGTAGCCCTCACGCGCCTTCTCGCGGGCGATAGCGAAAATCTCGCGCACCATCCGCTCCGTCTCCCCCAACCACATGTTCAGAATCTTGGGCCCGTTGATATACATGAAGTACTCTTTCACCGGTCTGCCAATCTGCTCGGAGTATTGGCGCGTCAGGTTGTAGGCGGTGGCTTTGCCAATCAGCGTCTTGCCGCAGCCGGGCGGACCATACAGCAGAATCCCTTTCAGAGGCTGTTTCTCGAACCTCTTGAAAATCTCCGGGTGGAGCATGGGAAGTTCTATCGTCTCGCGGATGAGCCGAATGGCTTCTTCTTGCCCACCAATCTGGCTCCACTCTATCGGTGGCACCTCTTCGAAGTAGTAATCGCGCACCTCCTGGTGTGGGATGTGTTCGATAGCGACTTTGAAGTTCGGTTCGAGGCGCACTTCATCGCCGGGCTTGATGGGCGCCTCCGCCAAGTCCGTGGAACGGAACACGATGCGCGAGGTCATGCCTTGGGGATCTGCCCCGACGCGCAGGCGATTCCCCTCCAGCACCTCCTGCACTTTGACAATCGGTCCTGCAGGGTGATAGCCCAAATCGCCGACAACGGCAAACGCCTCGTTGACCTTCACGCGCGTGCCCACTTTGAATTGGGGGTTCTCTAACTTGGGATCGATGTTCGCATAGTATTCGCTATCGCCCACCGCGACCATCGCGACGCCTTCATCGGGCTGATCTAAAAAGACGCCGATTCGGTTCGCGGGGCTGGTTAGTTTCTGATACGCCTCCTCGTATTCCTGAATTGCCTGCATCGCTTCTTGCATCTGCCGCTCATCAACCTCTAACTGGTGTTGGAGCAGGCGGAGCATCTGGCGCAGGCGCAGGTCGTCGCGAGGCGCGATACGCATAATCTCCTCGAGAATCGCCAGAGCGCGGATTTGTGTCTCGGGCAACTCAAACTCATCTTCATAACGCCGTGCCATTCAGATAGGACCTCCTCACCTTATACTACGACAATTGTACCTCGAAGGTTGCCGTGCTGTTTCCCAATTGGCTGCTAACGAGATCAATTCTCCCCATAATCCAGTTCGGCGGCGCACTCAGAGGCAACAGGTATAATCTATCCTGTTGGAGCGTGGCGCTATGGATGGATTGCCAACGGAACCCATTCTCTGGATACTCGCATTGCCTTTGGCAGGGAGTCTGTTTCATGCGCTGTTTGGTGGGCTACTGATACGCACGCTGGGCGAGAAGGCAGGCAAGTGGCTTGTGGGCGCAATCGGCACAGGCGTAGTGCTGGGCGCGTTCGCCATCGGATGGCGACTCTTCCAAGGCTTGCTCCAGCAGCCTGAAGACCAACGCGCTACCACCTTCGTGCTGACCGACTGGATAAAAATCGCGAACTTAAGCATTCCGATAGAGTTCATCCTCGACCCGCTCTCGATGCTAATGACGCTGATTGTGACGGGTGTGGGCGGGCTAATCCACCTCTACGCCACAGGCTACATGGCAGACGATGAAGACTACCCACGCTTCTTTACCTATTTTAATCTGTTTATCTTCTTTATGCTGATCTTGGTGCTGGCGGGCAACTTTTTGGTGATGTTCGTTGGGTGGGAAGGCGTGGGGCTATGTAGCTATCTACTGATTGGATTTTTCTATCGCAACTCGGAGTGGAAGGCAAACACCGATGCGGCGAACAAGGCGTTCATCGTGAACCGCATCGGCGATGCGGGCTATCTGTTGGCGATGTTTATGGTGGTCGCGCTGTTTGGCACGCTTTCTTTTAGTCAGATAAATGCACTCGCGCTGAGCGTGCTGCGCGATGCGGGCTGGGCGGCGACGGCGATTGCGCTATTGCTCTTTTTGGCGGCGGCGGGCAAGTCGGCGCAGTTGCCTCTCTACTTCTGGTTGCCCGATGCGATGGCGGGTCCGACACCCGTTTCCGCGCTGATTCACGCCGCCACGATGGTCACGGCGGGGGTGTATCTGCTGGTGCGCGTGCATCCGCTGCTCGAGATGTCGCCGATGGCGATGGGGATTGCGGCAGGGGTAGGCGCACTGACAGCGATCTTCGCCGCCACGATAGCAATCGCACAAACCGACATCAAGCGCGTGCTGGCGTACTCCACCGTGAGCCAGCTCGGCTATATGTTTCTGGCGTGCGGTGTGGGCGCGTTCTGGGCAGGAATGTTCCATGTAGCGACGCACGCGTTTTTCAAGGCGCTGCTATTTTTGGGCGCAGGCTCGGTGCTGATTGCGCTGCACCATCAGGGCGACATCCGCAAGATGGGCGGTTTGGCGAAGGCATTGCCGATAACCGCCGCCACAATGCTGGTCGGCTGGCTCGCGATTGCAGGTATCCCCCCATTGTCGGGTTTCTGGTCCAAAGAGGCGATTCTGCTTAGCGTGTACAACGCGAAACTCGTCCATTTTGCGCCTGTACTGTTCGGGGTGGGGATACTGACGGCAGGGTTGACTGCGGCGTACATGACGCGCTTGGTCTGGCTGGTGTTCTTTGCGCCCCCCGCGTCGCAGGCGAACCACGAGGCGCATCCCCACGAGGCGCCGCGCGAGCGCTATGTAACGGTGCTCAGTGTGCTGGGAGTGCTCGCGCTTGGTTCAGTGCTCTTCGGATGGCTGCTGCCCTCCGAGAAGGCGTTCCACGAGTTTCTCAAACCTGTTGCGGAGCCAAGCATTCTCACGCAGGAGCAACTGTTCCTAAGCGAGGACGCAGGCAAGGGCTTAGTGTTCGGGATTGCGCTGGGCGCAGCGGTTCTGGGCATTCTGTTTGGCGTCGGGCGGTATCGGCGCGGCATGCCGCCTGCCGAAGCGCAGCTGCAAGGCGTATGGGGCGCCGCGTATAAGCAGTGGGGCTACGATGGCGTGATGCGCGCTGTCGGCGTGAACCTCGGCGGCGCGATTGCGCTGGTATTAGCCGTGATTGTGGAGAGCCTGATTGATACTGTCGTAAATATCGTAGGCGCGTCGGCGCGGGTCGTGGGCAACGGGTTGCGCCCCTTGCAAAGCGGCTATGTGCGTTCGTATGCTTTTGTGATGATGCTCGGCGCATTGCTGTTGCTTGTAGCGGCGTTCGTGTATGGCTTACGATAGGAGGCGTTCGAAACTTTGGAAAAAGCGTGGCTGATTGTGCCGGGACTATTGCTGCTCATCGGCGGCGGCGAGTGGCTGGTGCGCGGCGCGTCGCGGCTGGCGTCGTTGCTGGGCGTGCCGCCCGTCGTAATCGGGCTGAGCGTGGTCGCGTTTGGCACCAGCGCGCCCGAACTGGCGGTCTCAATACTCGCTGCCTATCGCGGGCAGCCCGATATCGCCGTCGGGAATGTCGTCGGCAGCAATATCGTGAATATCCTACTCATCTTGGGGCTATCGGCGGTCGTCGCGCCGCTGGCGGTCAGCGTTCGCCTCATCAAAATCGAAGTACCCCTGATGATTGGTACCGCGTTGCTGTTTTTCGTACTGGGCTACGACGGCAAACTTACACGCGCAGACGGTTTACTGCTTGTGGGAATCTTCATCGCTTATCTTGTGTGGATGACGCGCACCGCGCGTTCCGAGCCGATTCTGGAAGAGGAACTGGAAGAGGTCGGCGCAATTCCGCGCAACGGCTGGACTTATTTTAAGCTGATAGGATTGATTATCGTAGGATTGGTAGGGCTGGTGCTTGGCTCCGAATGGCTCATTCAGGGCGCGGTGGCGGCGGCGCGCGCGATCGGCGTGAGCGAACTGGTAATCGGATTAACGGTCGTGGCGGTTGGCACCTCATTACCCGAATTGGCGACCTCCGTGATCGCCAGTATGCGGGGCGAACGCGACATCTCGGTGGGAAATGTCGTGGGCAGCAATATCTTCAACATCCTCTCCGTGCTGGGTTTTAGTAGTCTGGTTGCGCCCGATGGGCTGACGGTCGCCCCTGCGGTGACGCGCTTTGACGCGCTTGTGATGATAGGCGTCTCGCTGGCGTGTTTCCCGGTTTTCTTCAACGGCTTCGAAATCAAACGCTGGGAAGGCGCACTGTTTGTGGGCTACTACATCGCCTACACGGTCTACCTCATCCTCAACTCCAGCCGACACGACGCGCTGGATGAGTATACTTTCGCGATGCAATACTTTGTAATCCCCCTCACCGTCATCGCGCTCATCTTGACGCTGGTATTTGCGTGGAATCGGCAATATCTTAAGCCGCGGCGGTTTAGCCGTAAAGCGGTTCGGCATTCCAAAGCCGATTAGTTCGGGTACAGCGCGTTTCTTGCGCCACTAATCACCCGGCTACTCCGCCGTCGGGAGCAGTGAATTCAATAGGCGTGCGCGCGACCCCTGCCGCAGGGTGTTCGAAAACTCCCCTCGCAAGGGGCGAACCTGTGTGCCTTCTATCACGCCACACACCGACACGCCTGGGCAAGAATGTCCCCGCCCCGCGATTTTCCGAACACCCTCGCCGATAATTGACAAAAAATCATCCTGAGGGGGTATACTGCCTGCCGATGCAAGGCGTGCGAGGCGGAGGTTGGCTGACGGCGTTGCTGGCGATGCTACTTTTATGCGCGCCGATAGAGGCGCAGCAGGACAAAACGCACCAGCAGCGCCAGAAACTCCAGAG
>NKPV01000334.1 GCA_002254605.1 Armatimonadetes bacterium JP3_11 | reverse complement strand
CGTGGGTCCACCGCCTGGTAGCGGTTCCCGCAACTCGTCGCCGTTCTCCTCGCTGATCAGCCGTGAGCCAGGAAAGCGCACCCGCAGCTGGGTCGGCTTTTCCCCATAGGAGACCTTGAACAGGGAGACGGGTTGCGAGCCCGTTTGAACGGGAGGCGTTCGCCCGAAGCTCAGGGTTGCAATGGTCAGCACGCCTGTCAGCACCAGCAACATCGGTGCGAGTTCACGCAGGGTTTCACTCATTCGTATGGTTTTTCGCATGGTTCTCACCTCAACTTAGTTTTGGAGTTGCTGCAATCGGCGCAGGCGATAGGTT
>NKPV01000229.1 GCA_002254605.1 Armatimonadetes bacterium JP3_11 | reverse complement strand
GGTGATGACCGACGACGCCCCACGCCGCCAGAACCGCTTGAACCTGCTGGCATGCGCTCATCGGCTCTACCTCGCCTTAGCGGACTTCACCCAGGTGGTGCAGGAGTAGCTACAACCGCTCCCACAAGAGTTGAATCACCTTGTCTTGCAGGGCGCGGGCGTCGCTGCCCGAAGCGTTGTAGGCGTTCATGATGATCGAAAACGCCAGCCACCGCCCGCTCTTCGTGCGCAAGTAGCCCGATAGGCTGCTGACGCGGTTGAGGCTCCCCGTCTTGGCATAGCCGTTGCCTTGCACGGGGGTATCGCGCAGGCGGTTGCGCAAGGTGCCATCCACGCCGTAGACGGGCAGCGAGTGGCGAAACGCTTCGGCATGGGGCGAACGGTGCATAAACTCCAACAGGCGCACGAAATTCTCCGGGCTGACGCCGTTAATGCGCGACAGTCCCGAACCGTCCACGAGATGCACGGCGCCCATCTCCAAGCCCGCCTGCTGCAGGAACTCCCGTACTGCTTGAATCCCAGCGGCGGTGGTCCCTGCGCCGCGCGTCTCCTTCCCGATGACCTTGAGCGTGATCTCGGTCAGCAGGTTATCGCTGGGCTTATTGATGAGCGCGACGACTTCCCGCATCGGGGGCGAGTGATGCTCCGCCACGAGGCGCAATTGGGTGGGTTCCAAAGGGGTCATATTGGGCACGATGCCCTTCTCCACCGATATGCCTATCGCCTGCAACGCCTGCCGAAACAGGTGCGCTGCGTAGTGCGAGGGGTTCTCGACGGAATACCTCCCGAGCGCGACCTCCGCCGCGCCAAACGCGATTGTGCCGTAGACGATAATCTGGTTGCGTGCGCGTGTACGGATGGCGTCAAGACGGGCGTCGCGCGCGCCCGGTGCCACCGTGCGCGTGCGGTTCACGATCTCCACATAGTCGGTTTCAGGTTCGATTCGGATGCGGGCGGGTTCGCCTATTTGGGAGCCGGGTTGCGCGTAGAGGCGGACGGCGTTGCGTTCGGCGCAGAGCGCACTCATCTGCGCTTGGTATCCGTAGGGTTCATCGTCGATGTTCCAGCCAAAGCCGTAGCGGTCGGCATCGAGCCACGAGTCGTCATAGACTAAATAGCCCGCCACGCGCCGAATACCCGCCTCGTACACACGCTGCGCCAGCGACTGCAAATCGCGCATCTCCAGCGTCGCGTCGCCCAAGCCTTGCAATATCAGATCGCCCTGAAGCGCCCCATCGGGCGACAGCGTCCCCCGCGCCCAGACGCGTGTGCGAAAGCGATAGTCCTCGCCCAGTAGATGCAACGCCGCCGCCGAGACGATGAGCTTCATATTGGATGCGGGGATAAGCAACCGCTCCGCATCGCGTTTGTAAAGCGTCTCGCCCGACTGCACATCGCGCACCACCACGCCGCAATAGCCATAACGCAGCCACTCCACACCGAGCAGGGCATCGAGTTCCGTGGCGAGCGTTTGCGCAAAGGCACTGGCGAGGGTCAGTAAACCAATCAGCGCTGCAACTCGGTGTCGCATAGAGAAACAGATTCGAGCTTAGCGCAGAAGCCCCTGGAGTTGGCTCTGTTCTTCCAGTGCCCGCACGCGCTCTTGGAGGTTCTCGAGGTTCGCCTGGAGGCTCAGATCGTATTGGGTGGTAGTCTCGCGGAGCGTGGCGATCTCCGTGCGCAGGGCTTCAATCCGCTCCTCGAGCGCTTGATTGCTCAGCCTGCGTTTCTCCAGTTCCATCTGCAGCATCTCTTTGCGATGCTTCAGCACCATCGCCGTAATCGGTATGAAGAGCGCAGGTCCGAAAATACACACAATCACTGTCAGCGCTACGATATCCATGCTGTCCCCTCGACACAAGTATACCCGCCCGTTCGTTTCAATCCTCATCCGCCCAGGAGGGCGGATGCAACCATGCATTGACGAGCATGGCGGTCTTGAGCGTGATATTGTTTCAATCCTCATCCGCCCAGGAGGGCGGATGCAACTTGAATTCTTGGAGTTGTGGTTGTCGTCGGATTTGGACGTTTC
>NKPV01000086.1 GCA_002254605.1 Armatimonadetes bacterium JP3_11 | reverse complement strand
CGGCGCACCTTACCGTCATAGCCTGTAGAGTAGAGCAGCGTGCTGCTCACAAAGGCAAGCCCCGTGACCCCGAAATCGTGCGCGGCGTTGACGGTGTGTTTCAGGACCCACTGCGAAGAGCCGTTGCGCTCCCAGATGCGCATATCACCCAGCAAGGTGCCTGTCGCCAGCAGCGTGCCTTCGGGCGACCACGCCACCGCCGACAGACTCGCCAAGTGTGCCTGCCAACTCTGGAGCCGCACGCCATCGCTTATGCGCCACAGGGCGACACTGCCCCCAGAATCTGCGCTAATCAACTGCGTGCGGTCGGGCGATACGGCTAACGCCATCACAGTACTGCTTGACGAGTGCCACACCAGCGACTGGACGATGCTACCATCCGCCACACGACGCACCTGCAAGATGCCCCCCGAACCCCCCACCGCAATCTTTTGGCTATCAATATAAGCGACGCAATACCCCGCTTCCCCGTTGAACACCGATTGACTCCACAGCAGCGCTCGGTCGGCAATCCGCCACTGACGCAGGAAGCCGTCGTTGCCTGTGGCGGTCAAGTATTGCCCATCGGGCGAAAAGGCAATCGACATAATGGCGTCCGTGGCGCCGCTCAGAATACCGACGACCTGACCATTCTGATAGAGCGCGATTCGATTGCCCTGCGTTGGCGTCGCGAGGAGTTGCCCATTCGGAGAATACGCTACGGTCTGACCCGTAAGCACCGGTTGGAACCAAACCAGCTGCTGTCCCAACGCCCAGTGCGCTATCAATCCGAAAATGAACCCTACGGCAGTAATCCGAGCCATGCCAACAGGTTTATCGGCTTTCTGGGGTGGAAAATTTACTGGGGGGGACAGCCTCGCTTTCTTGGGCGTTGACGCTCTGGAGAGCGTGTGTCAAACAAGCTGCCTCTCAAACCTCTCGAGCCACGCGGGCAAACGCAGCAATCGCGTAGTCGATCGCGTTGTCTTCGATATCTTTATGCGTTACGAGGCGTAGGCGCTGGGGGTCTAACGCGATACAGAGCACCCCATGCGCTGCGAGGGCACGCTCCACCTCGGCGGCGGGGCGTACGGTATGCACATACACCATGTTCGTCTGCACCGTTTGGAGATTCACGGAGAAGCCCGGCATCTCGGCGATGGCTTCGGCAAGCCGTTTGGCGCGGGCGTGGTCCTCGGCGAGGCGATCCACCATCGTGTCCAGCGCGACGAGGCACGCCGCTGCCAGCACCCCCACCTGACGCATCCCACCTCCAAGCAGCTTGCGCACGCGATGTGCCTCACGAATAAACGCGCGCGACCCCACCACCACCGACCCCACAGGACAGCATAGCCCCTTAGAGAAGGCGACCATCACCGACTCCACATAGCGAGTCCACGCCTGCGGCGAAACGCCCAACGCCACTGCAGCGTTAAAGAGCCGTGCGCCATCCAAGTGGAGTGGAATCTGGTAGCGATCCGCCAAAGCGCGCAACAAGGGCATCTGCTCGGGGGGCAGAATCGTCCCCCCACAGCGGTTGTGCGTGTTCTCGATACACACCAAGCGCGTGCCGGGCGTGTGGTCATCGGCGATGCGAATCCGCGATTCGATAGACTCCACCGTGAAGACGCCGTCCGTAATCGGATAGGTGTCTACTTGCACGCCCGAAATCACAGCGGGTCCTGCAAGCTCGTAGTGCAGGATATGGCTCTCAGCGTCCACTAAGATGGCGTCACAAGGCTGCGTCCACACTTTGATGGCGATTTCGTTCGCCATCGTGCCGGTAGGAGTGAAGAGCGCGGCTTCGTGCCCCAGATACTCAGCAACGCGCTCTTGCAGGCGGTTGACGGTCGGGTCTTCGCCGTACACATCGTCGCCGAGTTCCGCCTCCGCCATCGCACGGCGCATTTCGGGCGTCGGCAGGGTCACGGTGTCCGAACGGAGGTCAACGCGCATCGCCGATTTACTTCCTCACCGCGCCGAAGGTGTATTCGTAGCGCATCGGGTTGTAGCGCTGGTAGCCTTTGGGCGGGAACATCTGTTGCGACTCGGGGTTATCGGCGTACATGCTGCGCCCGTGCTGGACGAAGTATTCGAACTCGTGGCGGAAGTTTTTGATAAAGGCGCGGATGGGCCACGCCGCCGCATCGCCCAATGCGCAGAAGCTGCGCCCATCGATCTGGTCGCAAATCTCCAACAACAGGTCGATATCCTCCATGCGTCCCTTACCCTGCAGGATGCGCTCTAAGATTTGCACCATCCAGCGCGTGCCTTCGCGGCAGGGTGTGCATTTGCCACACGACTCGTGCGCGTAGAACTCCGCTGTGCGCCACGCGAAATGCACGATGCAGGTGTGTTCGTTGAGTACCATGCAGCCGCCGGAGCCGACCATGCTGCCTTTTTCCATCAGCTCCTCGTAGCCGATAATCGCGTCTTCGCACTTCTCGGCGGGCAAGATAGGCATCGACGAGCCGCCGGGAATAATCCCCTTCAACTTGCCCCCGCGCACGCCGCCTGCCAGCTCGATCAGCTCCATCAGTGGGGTGCCGAACTCGATTTCGTAGTTGCCGGGCTTATTCACATGCCCCGACACCGAGAAAATTTTCGTGCCGCGCGAATTTTTGGTGCTCGCGCCTAACTGTGCGTACCACTCGCCGCCGTTGTTAATAATGTGCGGAACACAGCTCAACGACTCGCAGTTATTGATGAGCGTGGGGCAGTTCCACACCCCGGCAATCGTGGGCAGAGGGGCGTGGGGGAACTTCAGGCGCGGCTGACCCCGCTCGCCCATCAGGCTGGACATCAGCGCCGACTCCTCGCCACATTCGTAAGAGCCTGCGCCCATGTGGATATAGAGGTCGAAGTCAAACCCACTGCCCAAAATATTCTTGCCCAGGTAGCCCGCAGCGTAGGCTTGGTCAATCGCCTTGCGCACTTTGCGGGCGCACTCAACATACTCGCCCCGAATATAGATATAACCCCGCTGAGCGCGTACCGCGTACCCGGCAATGATCATGCCCTCCACGAGCTGGTGCGGCGCTTTGTACATCAGCTCGAAGTCTTTGAAGGTACCCGGCTCGCCTTCATCAGAGTTGCAGATGACATAGTGGGGCTTATCGTCGTCTTTGGGGAGTCCGTTCCACTTAATCCACGCGGGAAAGCCGGCGCCGCCGCGCCCACGCAGCCCCGATTTTTTCACTTCCTCGATAACGGCTTGACGCTCCATCTGCAGCGCCTTGCGCAACGCTTGATAACCGCCATACTGCTCGTAAACAGAGATTTCGTCATAGTTCGGGACATCCACATGCTTGAGCAACAATCGGTATTCACCCATCGTGCGCCTCCGCATGCAGTATACCTGCTGCCACCATCTACAGAACCTCGCAGTTTTGCCGATAATTGCTCCAGAGCCGTCTATGGTAAAACGCTATCGGTGTGTCGCACGCACTGGTAGGGAGGGCAAACTATGTATGAAGCGTATTGGGGTTTAACCGAGCCGCCGTTCGCACTCACGCCCGATCCGCGGTTCCTGTATATGAGCAAGGAACACGAGGATGCGCTGGTGATGTTGCATTATGCCATCACGCGCAACCGAGGCGCCGGCGTGCTGATGGGCGACATCGGACTGGGGAAAACGACGATTAGCCGCAAACTGATCGAGGTTTTAGACCCGGTGCAATATAAAATCGCCTTGATTGTGAACCCAATCTTGACGCCGATTCAGCTGCTTCAGGAAATCCTGCACCAGCTGGGCGCGGAGACCCACACGCGCAACCGTCAGCAACTGGTGCAACAGCTCCACGAGCACCTAATCCATATGTACGAGCGTGGGCAGCGTGCGGTGCTGATGATTGACGAGGCGCATCTGATACGCTCGGCGAACACTTTCGAAGAACTGCGCCTGCTATTGAACTGCCAAATGAACGACCAGTTCCTCATCAGTTTAATTTTGCTGGGGCAGTTGGAGTTGCAGAAGAAGTTGGAGCGTGTGCCCGCCCTCAAGCAGCGCCTCGCCGTGCGGCACACCCTGAAGCCGTTAGACCAGCAAGAGACGGCGAACCTAATTGAGTACCGCATGCGTGTGGCAGGTTATGCGGGAGAGCGCATCCCGTTTACGCCCGATGCGCTGTACGAACTCTACCAGTTTACAGGGGGCTATCCGCGTCTGGTCTGCCAACTGGCAGATAACGCCCTGCTGATCGGCATGGCGCAGAAGGCATCGGTGATTGACGGCTATCTGATGCATGGCGTGATTCAGGACTATCAAGGCAAGGAGTGGTGAAGATGAACTTGGTCGATGCGATTCGGATAGCGTCGCAGCAACGCTTGCACCCCGCGCTCGAGGAGCAAGCATCCACTGGGGGCGCAGCGGCGCTCGCATCCCAAGCCGAAGAGGGCGAAGGGATTCAAACGGTGCGCTTCGAGGTGCGCCTCAACAGTCAGCAGCTGTACGACTTGTTGCAGTGGCTGGCACGGAACCTGCACCCTGTGATGACGCTGCGCGAGGCGGCGCACTACCTGCGCCTGCGCCCGACGGAACTGCAAGCGCTGGCGGAAAACGGCACTATCCCCGCATTCAAAGTGGATGGGAAATGGCGATTTCTCAAATCCGCGCTGGACGAATGGATGCTGGCGCAACGCGCCGCCGAGTTCATCGTGAAGGAGGAGGAGGCTCATGTCGCGTAAATCTCGCCTCTCGGGAGGCAAAGCCGAGAGCCTATTGGCAATCGATTTCGGCGCAAGCTGCATCAAACTCTGCGCGGGAACGATTCAAGAGCGCACCTTACAAGTGGAACGGCTGACCGAGGCGCCTCTCCCGCCCGACGCTATCCGCGAAGGCGCGATTTTAGACCCCGAAACGGTCTACAAAGCGTTACGTGCGGCGCTCAGTCACGCAAGCGTCAAAACCAAGCGCGTCTACTTGTCGGTGGGCGGTTCCCAAACCACCGCGCGTCCCATCCGCTTACCCCGCATGACCCCCCAAACGCTGCAAAAATCGATCCAGTTCGAGGCGACGCGCTATCTGCCCTCCGCCGCCGAGGAGCATCTCATCGGATTCCACATCTTGCCCTCTGGCAACGAGGAGCAGATGGAGGTGCTGCTGGTCGCCGCGCCGCGCTCGACGACCGACCCCCTCATGGAGGTGGTAGAGCGGGCAGGGCTGGAGCCGCAACTGCTGGAGTTGCAGCCGTTCGGCGCGTTGCGCACCGTGCAAGCACTCTATGGCGCCACGCTGCCATTCGCCTATGCGCTGGTCGATTTGGGCAGCGAACACACCCAAATCACCGTCGCCCGGAATGCCACCCTCGTGCTGACACGCTTCATCCCCATCGCCAGCGGCACGCTCTCCGCGGCGCTCAAGGGCTACTTCCACTACACCGATGAGGAAGCCGAACAGGTTAAGCGGAGCCTGAATTTGACCGATCTGTTGCAAGCGGGGCAACCCCAAGAGAACCCGCCCCTGCGACTGGTGCAGCCCATCTTAGATGAACTCATCCGCGAAATCCGACGCTCATTGAACTATTATCAGTCGCAGTATCAGATGCAGGGCGGACGCGGACAGATTGAACGCCTCTATCTGTATGGAGGCGGCGCACAGATGCAGGGCATGAGCGCGTACTTTGAATACAAGCTGGGAATCCCCGCCCAGCTCGTGGAGCCGTTTAGCGGGGATGTCATCGTACCAGGGCAGGTGCATCCTGAGCAGCTGGAAGCTGGCGCAAGCTGGGTTACCGTACTGGGAACCGCACTCGCGCCCCTCGAGATGGCAGCCCCGTTCGCGGAACCCGTCGAAGAAACCGAACCAGCCACAGTCCAAACTGCCGCATAAGGAGGCGACACCAATGGCAGTGATTAACTTAATCGCACAGGAGCAGCAGCTACGCCGTATCGCCGAGCGGAAGACCCGAGCGATGGGCTTGGGGTGGATTGTCACAGGCATGCTGGTCGGCGTCGGATGGGCAGGTCTGCTCATGTACGCCGGTACCCTGACCATGCAACGCGCCCACATCGAAGAGCAGATGGTCAAACTACGCCCCACGATGCAGCAGCTCAAGCAGGTGCAAGCGGAGATGAATGCGCTGCAACCGCTCATCGAGACCCTGCAGAACGCTCGCAAAGACACCGGTCGGTGGCAGAAACTGTTCCAACACCTGGCGCAGCACACGCCCGAGGGCTGCTTCCTCACCGGCGCAGAACTGGGCAAGCGCAGCGACCGCAAAAAACCGATGGAAATCACCCTCAAGGGAATCGCGGAAAACCAGCAGCGCGTCGGCGAGTTCATGCTGCGCCTCAACCAGCACCCCGAACTGGAACAGGTACGACTCGACTACAGCCAAGAGCGCGCCCTCACAGAACAGCAGAGCGCAGTCGAATTCCAAATCACCGCACAAGTGAAGGGCACCGCGGAAAAGCCACCACAGGAGGGACAAAGTGGCAGTCAGTAAACGCATCCAACGCGCACAACGCGCCTCGAAACTGCTCGGATTGGCAATCTTGGGGACGCTCCTGCTCGGCGGCGCGAGCATGTACCTGCCCTGGAGCATGGCGCAAGACCTCCAGAGCCAGCTAGAGCAAAAGCAGCAAGAACTGCAACAAGCCCAGCAAGCGGCGTCCCAACTCAAAGAGGCGCAGCAAGCGCTTGAATCCACACGGCGCGATTTACAATTCTTAGAGCGTGGCGTCAGCGAAGCCGCCTATGTGCCTACGATGCTCAAACAGTTCGAGCAAACGGCTCTCCAGAAACAGCTGCAAATCGTCTCGATTCGACCACAAGCGGCGCCGCCAACCCCAACCCCGCAACCACAGCAAGGCGACGAACAGAATAACTCCAGCCAATCGCAAAAGCCCAAAGCCTACAACGAGCAGCTGTTCGAAATCCAACTGCGCGGCAAGTTCTGGGACATGATGAGCCTGCTCAAAACGCTGGAGACATTTCCGAAAATTTTAGCAGTGCAGAGCCTGAATGCGCAGGCGAAAACGGCAGGCGCGGAGTTGGCACCCGAGAATCCCGAGCTGGAGATTAAGATGGTTGTGAAGGCGTTTATCTTCCGCGCAGGGCAAGCGCGTCCGAGCGATTCTACGCCGCAACAGGCAGGAGGGTAGCATGGCGAAAACACAGACAGAGGCGAAACCGAAACAGGCGAACCCGAAACAGGTGCTCATCCTCGCGGCACTAACAGCGCTGATGGTCACCGTCGGCGTGGTGCAGTTTAGTGGGCTGCTGGGCGGCGGCGAGGCATCGACGCCCTCGCAACAGCAGCCTACCGCCAGCGCAGACGCCGCGCAGAAATCTGCTTCGGCGTCTCAAGACGCTGCACCCACGGGCATGCAGCTCCCGCCGCTTTCGCCGCGCGACCCGTTCCGCCCCAACCTCGCCGTTTCGAAGAGGCAAGAGAGCCAGCCCGAAACGAACAAAGTGGTGCGCAACGAGCCACCACCGCGCCGCGAAATCGCGGGCACGCCGCCCGTGCCACCGCTCACGCTGCCCAGCGGACAGTTCGGGCTGCAGCCGGCTGCCGAATCCGCACCGCCGAGCGCACCCGAGTATCCCACCTACCGCGTTTCAGGCGTGGTTCAAGGACCGAACTCCGTCGCCATTCTCGCCGACTCGGACGGGCGCCGACGCTTCGTAAAGCAAGGCGACCTGCTGGAAGAGGGTTGGCGTGTGGTCAGCATCCAGCGCGGCGCGATTACCCTACGCAAAGGGAATGACCAGCGGACTATCCGCGTCGGTGAATCGACCGCCACGAATGGAGGCAATATACCATGAGAACACGAAACTACGGAATGATTTGCTGTTTTTTGAGCGCACTGGTCGCCGCCCCCATCCTTGCCAACGGGCAGGTCGTGCAATCGGTGCGCGTCTCGCAGGAGCAGGGACAGACCCTGATTACCATTTCGGGCGAACAGTTGCCACGCCCGCAATTGAGCGTGTGGAAACGCCAGTTTCTGGTGTTGGAATTCAACGCGCGGTTCAAAGGCAACGGGGTGGAGCGCACGCTCAAGACCCCCCACGCCGTTAAGCTGCGCTACGGCTGGTTCAGCAGCCGTCCGCCCAAAGTGCGCGTGGTGGTCACGATGCGCGGCGCACCGCCCTACACGCTGGAGCAGACCCCTACGGGTTGGCAAGTGCGCCTGGGCAAGGCGAGCGTCGTCGATGCGCCCACCGAAACCTCGCCCCCATTGGAGCCGACAGAGGAACCGAAGCCGCAGCGAGTCGCCAGCACGCAATCTGCACCGCCGCGTACCAGCACACCGGAACTCACAAACCCGCGCGCGGTGGCATCGGCGCTGCCTGCCCCCGCGACACCACCGCCCGCACCGAAGCCTGTGATGGTCTCGCTGGACTTTGTGAACGCGGAAATCGGCGATGTGCTCAAAGCGTTGGCGATTCAGTCGGGAGCAAACATCATCACGGCGCCCGATGTGAAAGGCACGGTCACGATCAGCCTCAGCCGCCTCACCGTGGACGAGTCGCTCAACCTCATCACGCGCCTGAGCGGCTATCGGTATGAAAAAATCGACAACACCTATGTTGTCGGGACGGCGGAGTCGCTCAAGGCGTTCCGCGACGCCCACGAGCCTCCAGCGCCGCCGAAGCCAAAAGTGGTGGAGGCGCTCACCTTCAAGGTCGCGAAACCGACCGAAATCGCAACCTACCTCAGCGCACGATTCCCCGGGCTTAAAATCACTCCCTCTGGCGAGAAGGACGCAACCTACCTGCTGATAGAGGGCGACGCCGAGACCGTCGAGGCAGCCAAAGCCGCCGCCTACGCCTTCGAACAGCAACTGACAGGCAGCGTAGAGATTGTCACCGAAGTCTATCGCGTCAAGTACGCCGACTCGCGCGACTTGGCGCGGATTGTAAGCCAGTTAGTGCCCGGCGTGAGTATCTCGCTGGGACCCGATGCGCTACTGAGCCGCGGAGGGATGAGCGGGAGTGGCGGCGTTTCAGGGGGTAGCATGACAGGCGGTGAGACACCAAGCCAGACCGCGCAGCAGATGGGCGCGCCGATGCAAGGCGGCGCGCAAGGCGCTCCCCAAGGCGCACAACCCCCCAACACCCTCGTGCTGGTCGGCACCGCACGCGACATACTCCGCGCCCTCGAAATCCTGCGCAAAGTCGATGTCAAGCAACCCCAAGT
>NKPV01000006.1 GCA_002254605.1 Armatimonadetes bacterium JP3_11 | reverse complement strand
TCGCCCACGTTGAGCCAGATCCAAAAGCTGCTCAAAAGTAGGGCACAAACCTGCTGGTACACCCTTAAGTTGCGCCGAAAGACGCCGCTCCAACGGCGTCCGCCGGTCTTGCATGAAGTCTTAACAGGCGGTATTAGTGGGTGTCCCTCCGTCAAAAGGTATACTCTTTTGGGAAGGGACCTGCGATGAGCCAATACTGGAAGGGACCACTGGAGCAGATTGACGACCATCGCTGGCGTATACCCAAAAGTTATAAACCGGGCATGCGCGTCGATGGTCTCATCTTCGCCAGCGAGGCGATGATTGAACAAATTAAGCAAGACCAAGCGCCCGAACAGGTGGCGAATGTAGCGTTCCTACCAGGAATCGTGGGCTACTCCATCGCAATGCCCGATATCCACTGGGGCTATGGCTTCCCCGTGGGCGGTGTGGCGGCGATGGATTTGGACGAGGGCGTGATTTCGCCCGGGGGAATAGGATACGACATCAACTGCGGGGTGCGACTCCTGCGCACGGACCTCACCGAGCAACAAGTCCGCCCACGCCTCAAAGAGTTAGTCGACCAAATCTTCCGTGATGTGCCTGCGGGCTTCGGCGGTGAAGGGCTCATCAAAACGACTCGCCAGGACTTGCGCCAAGTGATGCTCAAAGGCGCGCACTGGATGGTGGAACACGGCTATGGCTGGGAAGACGACCTGAAACATACCGAAGCCCTGGGCAGACTCGATATGCCTGACCCCGATGTGATTACCGAAAAAGCGATCGAACGCGGGAAAGACCAACTCGGCACCCTCGGCGGGGGCAACCACTTCCTCGAGATTCAAGTTGTAGACGAAATCTACGACCCGCACGCCGCCGCCGCGATGGGCATTACCCAGGTCGGACAGGTCACGATCATGATTCACACCGGCTCACGCGGGTTCGGACACCAGACCTGCCAAGACCATCTGGACATTATGGAGGAGGCGCACGCGAAATACGGCATCAGCCTACCCGACCGCCAGTTGGCGTGTGCGCCTATCAACTCGGAAGAGGGGCAGACCTACCTACGAGCGATGCACTGCGCAGCGAATTTCGCGTTCGCCAATCGTCAGGCGATTGCGCACTGGACGCGCCAAGCGTTCGCGAAAATCTTCAAATCCACGCCTGAAAGCCTCGGGATGTATCAGGTGTACGATGTGGCGCACAACATCGCCAAGATAGAAGACCATGTGTGGGACGGCAAGCCCGTGCGTGTGTGTGTGCATCGCAAGGGCGCCACGCGAGCGTTCCCGCCAGGGCACCCCGAAACCCCCGATGCCTACAAAGCAGTAGGACAGCCTGTGCTGATCCCAGGGGATATGGGGCGCTACTCGTTCGTGCTGGTAGGCACCGAGAACGCGATGCGCGAAAGCTTCGGCACGACCTGCCACGGCGCGGGGCGCAAGATGAGCCGCAAGGGCGCGCTGCGCGAAGCCAAAAACCGCAACATCGCCAAAGAGATGGAACAACAAGGCATTATCGTCCGCGCACAAAACAAAGCCACCCTCGCCGAAGAAGCCTCCTACGCCTATAAAGATGTCGCCGATGTGGTGGAAGTAGTGCATAATGCGGGTATCGCCCGTAAAGTCGCACGGCTACGCCCGATTGGTGTAGTCAAGGGCTAACCGTCGATCGTCGCCTGTACAACTTGACGAACCCAAGCCGACTGATCTTCCGACAGCAGTAAACAAGACGGTATGCTCCCCGTATGAACACTACCGTGGCGGTGGTACCCCCTGCGGCGCCCCTCAGAACGACGCACTGTGGGCGATGCTGGCAACGCTCACTTCCGCGGCAAGTTTGCCTGCAATTTCGCGAAACGCCTGCGCCTGCGCCGAATCGGGGGCGGCTATAACCGCGGGTTGCCCCGCATCGCTGGCAACGCTGACGGTCGGATCTAACGGCACAGAGCCTAAAAACGGGACGCCCAACTTCTGCGCGAACGCCCGCGCACCCGGACCAGGGAAAATCGCCGTGCGTTCGCCGCAGTGAGGACATACAAACTCCGCCATATTCTCTACCACACCCAATATGGGTGCATTGAGCCGACGAAAGAGCGCAACGGACTTCCCCGCAATCGATGCCGCTACCGCCTGCGGGGTCATTACAATCACCACGCCTGTGAGAGGCACCGTTTGCGCAGTGGTCATCGGAGCGTCGCCTGTGCCCGGCGGCAAATCCACCAACAAATAGTCCAACGCACCCCAACGCACATCAGCGAAAAGTTGGCGCACGGTGCCTGCCACAATCGGACCGCGCCACATCGCCGCCTGCTCCTCCTCCAACAGGAACCCGATCGACATCACCGACACGCCATAGCGTCGTATCGGGATAATCTGACGCGACTCGACCAAGGGATGCTCGCCTTGACAGCCCAGCATTTTGGGGATGCTGGGACCGTAAATATCGGCGTCCAGCAGTCCCACGCGTGCGCCCGACTGCGCCAACGCTACCGCCAAGTTCACCGAGACCGTCGACTTGCCTACCCCTCCCTTCCCACTGGCGATGGCGATCACATGCTTCACTTCAGGCAACAGGTCTTCCGAAGCGATGTCGCGTCCCCGCACCTGCGCGGTCATCTCCACATTCACCGCCGCCACGCCCGGAATCTGCGCGATGAGTCGCTCTGCTTCCGCCTTCATCTGGTCTTTTACAGGACATGCGGGCGTGGTAAGCTCAATCACCACTTTCACAGCGCCCTCGCAAATCACGACCTCTTTCACGAACCCCAACGACACAATATCGCGATGCAAATCGGGATCAACGATCTTTCTAAGGGCGTTTAAGACATCTTCGCGTGTCACCATAGGCATCGTCGGTCTCCTACGCCAAATATTTAGCGTGGCTAAGATTATACCCGATGGAAGGTATCGCTCAGTTTCGCCCCTCACGGGATTACCCAGAGGTCGCCTTTTCTATCTGTTGGCGCTCTGCTTCGCTGAGATGGAGTTGCACCTCGGCGTCGGCGAGTTGTACGACGGTATGTTCCTCGCTGTTGCGCAGTTGCTCGATGAGCGCATCGATCTTCTCAGGTGTCAAGCGACGGCAATAGATGTCCCCAACCTGCATCACGGGTGCATCACCGCAGTTGTTCAGACACTCCACTTCGGTCAAAGTGAATAGCCCGTCGGGCGTCGTCTCGCCCAGTTTGATGCCCAGCTTCTGTTCTAAGTACTCCAATATCCGATACGCGCCACACACCATGCATGTCAGATTCGTACAGACCTCCAGCATGTATTTTCCGACGGGCGTTTTGTTATACATCGTGTAGAAAGTGGCGACGCCTTCCACTTCCGCGTAGGAGCGTCCCAGTCGGTAGGCGACTTCGGCGATGGCGTCGGCGGTCAGATGCCCGCCATACTCGCGTTGCGCAATCCATAGCGCAGGGAGCATTGCCGACTTTTTGTCGGGGTAGTGTGAAAGCAACGCCTCCAGCTCTTTCACTGCTCGCTCCGAGAAGCGCAGGTTGAGCTCTTCGGGGCGCGGCGGTTTCGGACGCTCGGTAATACGGATAATCGGCTCGTGCATAGCAGGGAAATTATACTCGCTTGAGGACGCGAATGGGGTCAGGCAGGGCTCATGAGGGGGCAGGCTCTGAGGTAGTTGCTCGGCGGTGTGGCGCGTTGCAGGTGGCTCAGGATGTATTGCGCCGCCGCCACGACCCCTTCCAAGCTGACGCCCGTCTCGATGCCCATGCCGTGCAGCATGTAGAGCAAATCTTCGGTGGCGAGGTTGCCTGATGCCCCCGGCGCGAACGGGCAGCCCCCAAGCCCGCCAGCGCTGGAATCGAAAATAAAGATGCCCTGCTGCAGCGCGGTGAGGACATTCGCCAGCGCAACGCCGTAAGTGTTGTGGAAATGGTAGGCAAATTGCTCAGGCGGCAGGAGAGGCAGGAGGGTGTCGGTGAGTCGCGCGACCTGAGTCGGCGTCGCGGCGCCGATAGTGTCCCCAAGGCTCACCTCGTCTACCCCCATCGCGAGCAGGCGTTCCACAATCGGCTTGACCGAATCGGGCGCGATTTCACCCTCATAAGGGCACACCAGCGCCGTGGAGATATAGCCGCGTACCCAGCAGCCTGCCTCTTTCGCGGCGTGTACCACCGCCTCATACTCGTGCAGCGACTGTTCAATGCTACGGTTAAGGTTCCGCTGGCAGAAACTTTCAGAGGCGGCGGTGAAGATGGCGATTTCGGTGGCGCCTGCATTCAAGGCGCGTTCCAGCCCTTTGAGGTTGGGCACGAGCACCGGATAGCGCACCCCCGCGCGCCGTGTGAGTTGCGTCATCACCTGCTCGGCGTCGGCAAGTTGCGGCACCCAGCGCGGGCTGACAAACGCCGTCGCCTCCACGACGGACACGCCCGCCTCGGCGAGCATCTCGATGAAGCGCACCTTCACCTCCGTCGGCACTGGCGTCGGCTCGTTTTGCAAGCCGTCCCGTGCGCCGACCTCTACGACCCGAACAAAACGCGGAAGACGCCCGAGCATCACTTTTTACCCAAGCGCCATAATACGCCCTACGGGACGCGATCCCTGCTATGCGTCTGGGTTCCGCTGGCGTGTCAGGTGCGTTCCGTGCGCGTGATATTCGGAGCGTCCAGAATCGCCTGCGGTGGCGCGTAGACGAACACATGCTCGCTCACGCGCTCCACACTGCCCTCGATGGCGTACACCACACCGTTGAGGAAGTCAATCACGCGCTCACGCACCCCTTGAGGCGTGGACGCCAAATTGAGAATCTGCTGCACGCCCTCTTTGAGCCCATCCGCGGCGACGCGAGCGTCCTCGAGGCTGTGAATCTCCTTACGGATGCACACATGGTAGGCGTGGAAACGACGGTAGCGGGTGTCGGTCGCGCGGTTCGGCAGCGATTCGGCGTCTTCCTCTTCACGATTCCATCCGACCAGCGAGCGCAAACGCGCCCACATGCTCGGACGCGCCTCGTACTGTTCCTCCATCTCCTCGTAATAATAGCTCACGGTGAACCTCCCTGTCGTCAGGCTTGGACTTCCAGTCCAAGCGTCTGTGCTACAATCGCTCCCCAAAGAGCGCAGTACCGAGCCGTAGCATATTGCTACCCTCTTCAATAGCGATTTCGAAGTCGTGGCTCATGCCCATCGAGAGCCACAGGCGATTCGGCGTCGGCAGGTGCTCATACAGGCGGCGCAGGCGCTGGAACGCGGCGCGAATGGTACGCTCGTCGTCCGTGTAGGGCGCGACACCCATAAGCCCTTGCAAGGAGACGCCCTCTGCTTCCAGCGTCTTTTCGATGAGCATGGGCGCATCGCTCAGCGACACGCCTGCCCTTCCTTCTACCTCCGCGAGGCGTACCTCGATAAGCACAGGCTGCACTCTCTGCTGGCGTATCGCCACGCGCCGAATCTCCTGCAATAAGGATACCCTATCTACCACTTGTATTAAAGCAAATCGTCCCACAACATATTTGACCTTATTGGTTTGAAGATGCCCGATAAAGTGCCACCGTATATCGTGTGGGAGTACCTCCAGTTTGGCGCGGGCTTCCTGCCAATAGTTCTCGCCGAAGTCGCGCAGCCCGAGTGCGTAGGCTTCTGTGATGCGCTCGGGGGAAACGCCCTTGCTCACGGCAACGATTCGTATCGTCGACGGGTCGCGCCCGCAGCGGGCGCACACGGCGGCAACTCGCTCCTGCAACGCCTTCCAGCGCTCAGACAGAGAGGGCATCGGAATCGCTCTGGCTGGTCTGGGTTTCTGCGGCGTGTTGTGCGGCTTCTGCAAACGCCTCCTCTAAGGCGCCGCTCTTGTGCTTCTTGGCAAGCTGTTCAAGCCGTCCTGTTTCCATAAACCAGACCCGCTCGGCAATATTGGTCGCATGGTCGGCGATACGCTCCAGATAGTGCGCTGTCAGCAGCAGCCATGACGCCGCGGTAACCTTTTCGGGATGCTCGCGCATAATCTCTTGGAGTTGGGTGCGAATGCGTCGGTAAATTTCGTCCACCTCATCGTCATGCTGACACACTTGAATCACTTTCTGCAGGTCGCGCTTGACATAGGCTTCGATGCTGTCCAGCAGCATGCGGCGCGCGGCGTTCGCAAGGCGTGGGATGTCTACCAGTTGCTCCACAGGCGGCTCATCCTGGATTTTGCGCGCGGCTTTGGCAATATCGACCGCGTAGTCCCCAATACGCTCGATATCGGTTATCATCTTCATAATCGTCCCTATCACGCGCAGATCGCTCCCCATCGGCTGTTGCAAGGCAAGCAGGCGCAGACAGCTCGACTCAATCTCCACATCAATCTGATCCACTTCGTCGTCTCGTTTCAGCACCTGCTCGGCGCGTTGCCTGTCGTTGCGCCAGAGCGCCTCCACCGCATCGGCGACCATCCCCTCCACGATACTTGCCATCGCAAGGACTTTGGTCTCTAACTCCTGCAGTTCCGCATCAAAGGCCTGCCGCGTCATCATATACAACTATTGTACCTGATAATTACGCATCCCGTTCCACGATTCGAGGGCGAAAGGGGCAAATCTTGTATAGGGGCTTACACCTGCCACTACAGGTTGGTTTAGCAAAGAAAATGAACGATAAACACATAAAATGCCCACAAAAAATCGCTTGGGGAATTTTATTGGCTCTATAGGCAGACAAATAGCAATTTTGGTCTTTGAACATCCCCTAACCGTTGCAGGATTGGGGGTGGGGCATGCTAATATAATAGCCACCCCGCAGGCGAGAGCAGGGACGCATCAACAGCAATGCGCACGGACGACCATGCAGTGGAACAGTTACATCTTGGAGAGGATATCGACGCAGCGCGTTTGCGTCGCGCGTGGCGGAATGTGCTTCAAGCATTGACGCCGCGCATTCCTCTGTCCAGTCGACGATACCTGGAGTCGATTGTGCCCATAGGTATCGACGGCGATCAGGTGCGCCTGCAGCTCGATAGCGCGTTCGGACGGGATTGGGTTCAGAAACGCTACCAGCGTGACCTGCAGGAGCTCCTGAGCCAGCAGCTGGGGTTCCCCGTCGTGATTCTATTCGTGGGCGAAGACGCAACTCCCTATGTTGAACCCGCTCCTGTGGTGGTTGCGCCTGTCGTCTCTGCACCGCCACAGCCCGCGTTCCCACGACCTGAATTCAATCCCCTGCTGACCTTCGAGACTTTCGTAGTGGGCAAGAGCAACCGCTTGGCACACGCTGCGGCGCTCGCCGTGGCGCAAGGCGCGGGCGGTCGCTACAATCCGCTGTTCATCTACAGCGCACCCGGTCTAGGCAAAACACACCTGCTCCACGCGATTGGACAAGCGTATCTCCAGCGCGTTCCCAATGCCTCGGTGGTCTATATCAGTGGCGAGGAGTTCCTACGCAGTTATGTGCAGGCAACACGCTGTCAAAGAGCCGACGAGTTTCGCGAACGCTACCGCCATGTGCAACTCTGGTTGGTCGACGATGTGCAGTTCATCGCGGGCAAAGAGCGCACGCAGGAGGAGTTTTTCCACATCTTCAACATGCTCCACGGCGCGGGGCGGCAACTGGTGATGACCAGCGACAAAGCCCCACGCGACCTGATTGGGGTCGAGGAGCGGCTGCGCACACGCTTCGAAATGGGGCTATGCGCGGACATTGCCTCACCCGATTTAGAGACGCGCATCGCGATTCTGATGAACAAGGCTACGCGGGACGGCGCCCCGTTACCTATTGAGATCGCCGAATTTATCGCCGATAAAATCCAGTCCAACATTCGGGTGCTGGAGGGGGTATTGACGCGCCTAATCGCGCAAAGCTCGATCACAGGCGAACCCATCACCCTGGAGTTGGCGTCGCAGGCGTTACAGGCGTATCTGGTGAATGCGCACCCCCAACCCTCGCAGACGCCTTCGCTGGAGCGTATCCTGCGCCTCGTGTGCGACGAGTTGGGCGTGCCCCATGAAGAACTCACGGGCGACAGCCGCCGCGCCGAGGTTGTGCAGGCGCGCCAAATCGCCGTGTTCCTTGTTAGGGAAACAATCGGCGAACCATGGACGCGCATCGCCGAGGCGCTCGGACGCAACGACCATACCACCGTGTTGCACGCCTACCGAAAAGCGACCCAGCGACTCCGCACCGACCCCCGCCTGCGCGAGCGTGTACAGTACCTGCAAAACAAAGTGCGGGGCTAACCGAACGCTTCGCCCCCCCATCGGGCAGGAATCTCGCGCTTCTACGGGGAACATAGAATCGCAACAAAAGTCAAAATTCCCGTAAGGAGGCGATGATGTACAGGAATTCTTATCGTGTTCTCGGCATTGTAGGCGTCTTAGGATTGGCTCTGTGGCTCTCTGGCTGTGGCGGCGGAGGCGGCGGGGGCGACAATAACCTTCCCGGCACCGCTGTTCAGGTCAGCATACGCGGCGCGCAGTGGGTGGCGTTTCAGGATGGCGCTAATGGCGCATGGCAAACGCTGGCAGGCGCCGGCGACTTTAGCGGCGCCCCGCGCGTCACTGCCGCTGACGGACGCTACTCGCTGGCATATGTCTGCAGCGGCGCAAAACCAACGGTGCATGTAGTTCATACGACCCTGAGCGAGACGCCCCAGTTCAACGCGGTCTGCGGCGGCGGTAACCCCTCCAGTACCATCACGGTCAATGGAACGGTGCAGGGAGTGAACGGAGGACAAGCCCTAATCGCCATCGGCGAATCGACCGCCGTACCTGTAGGCGGCGTTTACACGATTCCCAGCATGCCCGCAGGCATCTATGATGTGGTCGCCGTGCGCCTCGCCAGCGGAATCCCGAACCGGGTCTGGTTGCAGCGCGGACGGTCGTTCCCGAACTCAACGACCTATGATATCAACTTCAATCAACCCGACGGCAGTATCGTGCGCGTGTTCGATGTTTCCAGCGGCACAGTGAATATCGCGGGAATCGACACCGGCGCCAATGAAACGATCACCTCCCAGATTTACCTTCAATCAGCAGTGCGCTCCAGCATCATCGGATTAGGCACAACGACTCTGGACGGAGTGGTTGCGCGGTATCCCATCATTCCCGACGATATCCGAAGTGCTGGCGAGTCGTTCCGTGTGCGAGTTATCTCGTCCGAGGGGCGCGGTATCGAGGAAGTACAGGCGTCCTTGCCGAACAGCCTGAACTATACCTTGCCCGCACCCTTTAGCAACCCGTCGTTCTCTGTCAACAGTACAGGAGCGATTGTGGTGGGTGTGGTCGGCTTCGCCTACGGTGAAACGCCCGCACGCGGCTACCTGCTGGAGCTGTCGGGCAGTGGGCAACCTGTGCGCTATCAGATTCTCATCTCCCGCAGCTGGCTCGGAGGAGCGAATACCTACAACACGCCTGTGCTTTCGAACCTCTCGGGATGGAACGCGAGTTGGACGCTTCAGCGTGGGCAACCCCTCGACGCCGCGCTGCGCGTGCTGGTTGTGCCGAACACGGTTCCTACAAATACCCTCTGGCTCGCGCTGCAAGGCGGCAATCCACCAGCAGGGTTCCAGCTGCGCTACGCAACTCAACGCGGAACGCTCAATCCCTAAGCACCTATGTGGGAGTGGCTCTTAGCCGTATGGGCGATTCTCGCTCGCATCGCGGATGCCCCCACGCTGACAAATCAGTTGCGCGTGCTGGCGGCGCCGCATGCTACAAGCATGCATACTCACGGCGCTCTGCGCTTGACCTATCGCCCACGGGGACAAAACATGCCCACGAATATCACCGAACGGCTGGAGCTCTACAACTTCGACACAGGCAGCTATCCGTCTCGCTATCCAACCCCGCTCCATACATCTCCTATGAAGGCGACCTGTTCCTGCACATCGTGAATGAAGGCGCATGGGATAGTGCGCAACTACGGGTGGATCAATTGCTGGTGGAGTGGGAAGAGCAACCCTGAACGGAGGGTATAATTAAGCGTGGTGGGGCCTGTAGCTCAGCGGCAGAGCGGGCGGCTCATAACCGCTTGGTCGCAGGTTCGAATCCTGCCGGGCCCACCATAGGATTCCTTAGAGCCTCTCGTAGCCCCCATCAGGTACACTTTTGTTGCGAGGAGGCGCCTATGAACGCAGGTTTTCAGCAATGGCTTCGGGAGAGCATCGAACAGCTCAAGGCACAAAACCTCTATAAGCAACCGCCGATTTTGGAGTCGCCGCAGGGTGGGCGCGTGCGTATCGGCGGGCGTGAAGTGATTAACTTAGCCTCGAATAACTATCTCGGCTTGGCAAACGACCCCCGCTTGAAACAGGCTGCTATCGAAGCGGTGCAACAGTTCGGCGCAGGCGCAGGTGCTGTGCGCTGGCTGGGCGGTACCAACACGCTCTACGAGCAACTGGAGCAAAAACTCGCCGAGTTCAAAAAAACGGAAGCCGTGCTGGTGTTCCAGTCGGGGTTCAACGCGAATTCGGGCACGATCCCCTCGTGCTTCGGGGAAGGCGATGTGATCATCTCTGACGAGTTGAACCATGCCAGCATTATCGACGGGGTGCGACTCAGTAGCGCGAAATACAAAAAGAGCGAAGGCTATGTGTACGAACACAAAAACATGAATCACCTGGAAGATATTTTGAAGCGTTGCGGGCACTTCACGAAGCGGCTCATCGTCACCGATGGCGTGTTTAGCATGGACGGCGATATTGCCCCCCTGCCAGAGATTGTGGCGCTCGCTGAGCAATACGACGCGGTCGTCATGGTGGATGATGCGCACGCTTCGGGGGTACTGGGCGAGCATGGCAGCGGCACCACGAGCCATTTCGGACTGTATGGGCGCGTGGACATCCAGCTGGGCACGCTTTCAAAGGCAATCGGCGTCGTCGGTGGCTACATCGCAGGAAGCCAACTGCTGAAAGAGTGGCTGATTAACCGTGGGCGACCTTACCTGTTCAGCACGGCGTTGCCCCCCGCCGCCGTGGGCGCGATTCTCAAAGCCATCGAGATTTTACAGACCGACCCAGAACCGATGCGCCGCCTGTGGGATAACGCTCGCTACTGGAAAGAGAACCTCCAAAAACTGGGCTTCGACACCATGGGCAGCGAGACGCCCATCACCCCCGTGTTCTGCGGCGACGAAGGGATCACGCAGCAGATGGAGCGCCAACTCTACGAGGCAGGCGTGTTCGTTGTCGGAATCGTGTACCCGACCGTGCCGCGAGGCAAAGCACGGGTGCGTACCATGCCCAACGCAACCCATACCCGAAAAGACCTCGACGATGCCCTCGAAGCTTTCGAGAAGGTTGGCAAAACGCTGGGGATCATTAATCGCTGGGTTTAAAAGCATAGGCTCCCCCGCCGTTGGGGGAGCCTGAAACGCTGTTTCGTACACTCGTTGATTACAGACTGTGTTGCCCGCCGATGCTGCAAGTCGGATTGGTGCTCATGTTGCCGATCGTATAAGTGCCTCCCGATGGACAGCTGGGCCAGTTCTGAATAAAATCAGGCGAAAGGTCACTTTGAGCAGGGCTTGCAGTCGGTCCCTGATTGGTCGCCATCGCCCACTGCTCTTTGGCGGCTTGAATCTGGCGCAGGTTCGAACGGCATGCATTCGCGCGAGAACGCTCACGCGCATTCATAAAGCTCGGTACCGCAATTGCCAACAGGATGCCGATAATCAGCACCACAATCATGATTTCTACGAGCGTGAAGCCCCGCTCACGGCGTCGGTTCATCCAATTGCGCATCATCATCTGTCCCTCCATATCCGAATTTTCGGAATGCTGGGGAGAAAACTTCGCCTTTCGGGCGGCGATTGGCGCCGTCTTCTCCCCGCTGAAGGGGTTGTTCCACCTATGGAACTCAGGCGACACTGCGGGAAATACGGGATTTCGTTAATTGCCCCGCGTGAAGAGCCAAGCGATGACGCCCAACGCCAATGTCGTCACGACCACGCTTGCGACGGTTTCCTGTCGGCTAAGCTGAAATGTGCGCCAGTTGATTGCCAGCGTCACGATTGCCATCGGTACCAGCGCAGGCAGACGCGGTGCCACGCCCAACGCAGGCAGCACCCATAGCACCAGCCCCAAATAAACCCACAGCGCTACAAACAGCCCTATCATCGTAGCGCGCACACGCAAACCGAACCGTATCAGGCACGCCGCGTACAGCGCAAGAAAGATGAAATCGCCCGCGCCAATAATCGCAATTGGGGTCAGCCGCGCGACCGCTTCGGGAGCATTGGGGGCTGCCATCACCGCCACCGAAGCATGCTCGGCGATTTCAGGAGCCTTCTCCATTATTTGCTTGACAAATCCGCCGGGCGACAGCACGGTCAGCATGTCCACCATCGCCGCAAAGGGAATCACAGGCGCCAGCAGATTCTTCTCCCGAATGAGCTTGGACAGGGTAGCGCCCAACCCGACCGCAGCGAGCATGAGCAGGTACCCATGCACCACGCGATAGACCCCAAATGAAATCTCTCCAGGCGGGTTCTCACGGCTCCAGCCCAAGACAAACGGCGCCAGCCCCCACAGCCACCATGCCCCCACGCCCCCCACCAACATTATTGGCGCAAGCCATGGCGCCTTCTCGGTTTCATGCGCCCATGCGAACACTAAACCCAGAAGGGTCGCCATCAAGAGCAGCGTGGTCAGCAGCACGCCCCCAATCAACAGCCACCCTTTCGGCAGCGTAATTAGCGGCGTGCCTAACTGCAGCGCAAAGTACGCGAGGCTCCAGAGGAACCAAGGGGTTCTCATCCCCCTCTATAATACCCGTAGCAACTTTTTCGGTGAAGGGGGCGACTCTTCGTCGTCAGGGCGATGCACGATTTGATACAGGCTATCGCGCTCGACAGGCACACGCCCCGCGTCGCGAATGAGGCGAATCAGCTCCGTACGGGTGAGTACCTGCTGGCGCACGCCTGGAGCATCGTCTTGATAGACAATCTCGTACTCGTGTACAGTGCCATCCACATCGTCTGCGCCGTACCAAAGAGCGATCTGCGTGATGGCGGGAGTGTTCATAATCCAAAACGATTTGATATGGGGAAAGTTGTCGAGCATCAGACGCGCCACGGCGATATTGCGCAGGTCGTCGTCGCCGCTGGGGTGCGGCAGGTGCGCCAGTTGTGTACCTTCGGGATGGAACGAGAGCGGCGTCATTGCTAAGAAGTGCCCCGTCTCGTCTTGCAACTCGCGCAACTGGATGAAATGGTCAACGCGCTCCTCGACCGTCTCGCCCATGCCATAGAGCAAGGTGGCGTACTGTTTCAGCCCCGCGACCGCGATTTCGCGGGCAATCTCCTTCCAACGCTTCCCGTTGATCTTCTTGGGAAACAACTCTGCGTGGATGCGGTCGCTGAGCACCTCAATCCCACCGCCAGGCACGCTGCCCAGCCCCGCCGCTTTCATCTCGTGCAGCACTTCCGCCAGCGGCTTCTTGGCGACGCGAGCAATCTCTTCCCACTCAACCGCCGTGAACGCCTTGATATGTACATCAGGACGCTCTTCCTTGACCGTGCGGATGAGGTCTAAGTAATACTGATAGGGCAGGCGTGGGTTCACCCCTCCAACGATATGCACCTCGGTGATGGGAATGTGTTTGTAGGCTCGCAATCGCTCGCGCACCTCGTCCATCGTGAGCGTGTAGGGCTTCGGACCGCCCTTCTGCGCATAGAACGAGCAGAACTTACAACCCTTGTTGCAGATGTTGGTGTAGTTGATATGCTGATTGCGGATGTAATAGGCATAGTCGCCGTTGAGTCGCTCACGCACCATGTTCGCCAGGTAGCCTACACCCGACAGGTTCGGCGTTTTGTACAGCAGCACGCCATCCTCGAACGAGAGCCGTTCGCCCTGAACGACTTTTTCATAAAGGGGCATCAACTCTCGCCCCAGAATCACTTCAAGAACGCGCATAGAGATAGCCTCCGTAACTGCGTCCTTGGGATTCCTCGCTACACTTGCAAAAACAGCAACAGCTCTCAAACGCTGTCTTTCCGAGCGCAGCGAGGAATCCCCGTCGGTCGCTCATTAAGATTGTACCCGAACAGGGAAAACTGTTTCCTGTGGGCGCGTGGCAAGGATGGTCGCGCTGAAGAGAACCAGCATAATCCACAGGGCATCCGTAACCAACAGATGCACCAGTTGCATCCAGATAGGGGCTTTAAGCCATACATTCAGGAAGCCCAGCCCAAGTTGGGCTACATAGAGCAGGTTGAAAGCGATGCCCAGCCGGTAGGCGGTAGGCGAGGGACGATCCATCATCAGGCGCGTGAGCACCACAATCATATAGAGTGCGATGCCGATTGCGAGCGTCGGATGGTACACACGCAGGGCAAGCAGGGTCTCGCCCACGACCGGGTTCGTGTGGATTACATTCAGGTGCAGCAGGGTGTCGCCCAGCGCGGTGATGGCGCCGCTGATGCCAATCAGCGTCATTAGCAGCAATGCGCCCAGCGTTGCGAAGCCTGCCCAGCCTTGCCCGCGCAAGGGGAATCGTACGCCACCAGACGCCCACCACGCCGTGAGGGTCAGCCACATCAGCAAGATAAAGGTGTTCAGCAAGTGCGCCGCCATCCACACCGCCCGCGCGTAAGAGACATCCGTCGCCACACGCTCAAACAGTACCAGCCCCGCGCCAATCAACGCCTCCACAATCATAAACACTATACTCATCAGTGCGCCGAAACGCACGATGTGCTTGCGCGGATACGCCCGAAACGCCCAAACAAACAGCCCCAACACCAGCAGGAACGCAAGTCCACTGGTAAGACGATGCCCAAACTCAACGAAAGTGTCCAGCGAACCCGTGAGGGGGACGATTTGACCGTTGCAGGTGGGCCAGTGGCTACCGCAGCCCGCGCCGAAGCCAGTCGCTCGGACAAACGCTCCGCCCAAAATCACCAGTACATTCAACCCCAGCACAAACCAGGCAAACTTCGCGAAGCGAGTCATAGCATATTGAGTATACCTGAATCGGCACGAAACCGCACTGAGTAATCAGCGAAGAGCGTAGAGGCGTCAAAACTGGGCGACTGCCTGCAGAGACCAGCCAGCACGGACATCGGGCGCGCCCGTGTCGCGCAGATAGCTCGCACGATACCGCAAACAGAGCATGCCACGCTCGGTTGGCTGGTAGCCTATCAGAAGTTCCAGTGTGTAGCCACGCAGGCCGGGACGGTATTCATGAAAGCGACGCAGCGTCGCATAGTCGACAGCATAGAGCCACCGCCCACGCTCGTGTTCTGCGCGTGCATAGAAGCCGATACGGTTCGCACCAATGGGGTGCCCCATCGGCAAGCCTTTATAATAATAAGCGTAGCGGAGAGCATGCCCCGAGTTGTCATACACGCCACCCGTAGGCGTGCCATCAGAACGCACCAATTCCAGAATCAGGCGCGTATCGGGCGTGGCATAGATTCGCGTACCGATAAGCGTGGCGACTTTGCGGGGAGTGATCGAAGAACCGCCGAAAGCCGTAGGCGCGCGCAAATCGTCCATCAACCAAAACAGATACAGGCGGTTCTGGGAGTCAAGTTTGTATACAACACCCACTTCCGCCAAGTAGTTGAACCAGCCAGAGCCTACACGGGCGTTGCTGTACCATTTTTGATAGAGATAGTAGGGCACTATCTGGCTCACGGCACTGCCAGGCAGTTCCAACGCTTTGAACGCTTCCGCAAGCGCGACGGTCCACTGCGTGCCGAAATCGCGTTCGATGCGCCGCGCCCCCCACCAGGTCGGCTCTCCATCCTGTTCAAACTGACTCAGGAACTGCTCGAATCGCCATTCACCCAGCAGGGGAATTCGCAAGGGGAACTGCACACTGGCGACGGGTACGGCGGGCATTTCGTCGTTGACCAAGAGTCCACCGCTGTAGCCGCCCAGCCAGCGCAAGGCACGGTAGCCTATCTGCCAGCGCCACTCACCCGTCTGTAGGACGAGCTGGGCGTAGGGGATAGTCCCGAACGCGCCAGGGTTTGCGCCGGCGTGCCGACGCGCATCGCTCAAGACCACCTCCAGCAGGGCATGCTTGCTCACTGCCCACGCGCCTGCCACGCGATAGATTCCTTGAGGGATGTCTGCATTGTCGGTATCGAAAAAAGCGAACCCTTGCATCTCCACCACGAGCAGTTTCGTGTCTTCAGGCAGGGTGTTTCTTGCGCTCAGCTTCCAGCGTATGAGCTGCGAAACTGGGGTGGACTCACGGTTCAAAATGTTCAAAAACTCGTCTGCGCTGCGGGGTAAGCGCAACAGCGTGCTGGGCGTCGGACGCTGACGCGCCAGCCAGTCATAGATTGGATCATCGCGCGAGGGGAGCTGCTGCGCAGCACCTAACTGCACAAACACCCATATAACGAGGGCGCTCCAGCGCTTCAACTTCGCACCGCCTTTCGTTCATCCATCGCCAACTTAGAGTTTGCCAGCTCCATTAGCATCACGCGCGCCGCATCGGCTTGCTCTTTCTCGCATAGATTGAGCAACGCCTCCAGCTGCCCTTGAAGCCAGCGCCAGTGGGGCACCGCGTGATTACGGACGCGCTTAATTTTGGGGTTCGGTGTATTTTCCAATACCTCTTGATCGTAGCACAGCTGCTCGTGGAGCTTCTCGCCGGGACGCACGCCTGTAAACACAATAGCGATATCTTGCCCAGGCACCAGTCCATACAGGCGGATGAGGTCGTGCGCCATATCGATAATCCGAACCGGCTCGCCCATATCAAGGATGTAGATGTCGCCGTGACTGGTAAACGCCCCCGCCCGCAGAATGAGGTGAACAGCCTCGTTGATACTCATAAAATAGCGCTTCATATCTGGGTGCGTAATACGGACGGGTCCGCCCTGCTCGATCTGCGCCTGCAGGGTGGGGATAAGGCTTCCCCGACTACCCAACACATTGCCAAATCGCACAATCGCGAACTCCGTTTCCCCCTCACATGCCAGTGCACTAACAATCATCTCGCCCACGCGCTTGGTCGCCCCCATTATGCTTACAGGGTTCACCGCTTTATCGGTAGACACATAGACGAATTTCCGCACCCCGTGTCGCAGCGCGGCTTCAGCCATCACCCATGTGCCCAATACATTATTTTTGATAGCTTCGATGGGGTTCGCCTCCATCAAGGGCACATGCTTATGCGCTGCCGCGTGGAACACGAGTGTGGGGCGGTGACTGCGGAACATCGCTTCGATGCGGGGCGCGTCGCGCACATCAGCAATGATACATTCAGGCTGATACCCCACGCATGTGATTAATTCTTGCTGAATTTGATAAATACTGTTTTCTCCTTTGCCCAGTAAAGCCAAACTGGCAGGTCCCAGTTCCGCTGTTTGTCGTGCCAGTTCACTGCCAATTGAGCCGCCTGCGCCTGTGATCAGCACGCGCTCACCCGCGATATAATCCGCTACGGGACGCAGATCAAATTGCACCGGTGCGCGGCGTAGTAGATCCTCGATGTTCACCTCACGGATCTGAGCCAGCTGAAAGCCCTGCTCTGCCGTCGGTTGAAATGAAGGCACAATCCGTACACGCGCGTTGGTGGAGCGACAAATATTGAAAATCCGACGCACGACCTCACCATCAGCAGAAGAAATCGCGATAATCACATCCTGCACCCCGTGTTCCGCAACAATCCGCGGAATATCCCGCGTTGCCCCCAAGCAGGGGTAGCCGTGAATTTGGAGTGACTGTTTCTTTGGGTCGTCATCCACAAAGCCCACCAAGCACAGTTCCGTCTGCGGGTTGCGGCGCATCTCGCGCATTACAACCTCGCCCATATCACCCCCTCCCACCACTAAGGCACGCCGTCGAGGCGCTTGATTCTTGGCGTAGGCGATGTACCAGTCATAGAGACGCCGTCCTATACGCGGCGCAGAGAGCGAACCCGTTGATAAGAAACTAAAGAGAACCCATTCTGCGAACGAGAATGGCCGCCCACCGTAGTAAGCAAACGCCAGCATCCCAATAAAGCACGCAATGTGGATCCCGATGCTCGCCTTCAGTAGACGGAATAGGTCCATAATCCCCGCATAGCGGGCGTGAACCTTGTACATCCCCTGCATAAACAGTGCGCCGATACCTATCACGCTCATCAGGGGCGCTAACCACTGGAGCATCCGCAGGTCCGAAACAGTATAGCGAAAATCGTGCACCAAACCAACAGCAATTGTTAGCGATGCTGAGATGAGCAGAACATCCGTGAACACCGCTCGCAAAAACTCCGCCCAGCGTCTGGGCGGTATCTGCCGCAACCATCCTAATGCGCCCTTGTTCCGCAAGGCTTCCCTCCGTAGAATGCGCGTCTCAACTAACCGCCAGCGCGTATCCCTGCATAAAGTATACCCGTTGATTTTGACGGCTGGGCTCTATTTGGGGAAACGTTTCGGGTATATTTTAGAGGCGTGGAGCGGTGCCCGAGTGGCTGAAGGGACACGACTGGAAATCGTGTAGGCTCCGAAGAGGGGTCTCGTGGGTTCGAATCCCACCCGCTCCGCCAGTAGCTACGCTAAAACGAACCGCACCACCCCATGCAACAGCCACAGCGACAACAACACAATCATAATCAGGTTGAGACGATGGATATCGAGCCTGAGCGTGCGTCCTGAAACCAGCGCCAGGAGACTATTCAATCCCACCCCCACCGCCGCCGCCACAACCAGATAGCCGATGGGATTCGCCCGCCACGCCAGTCCAAACTGCCCATGCAATATGGCGCTAACGCTGGTGGTTAAGCCGCATGAGGGGCACGGGCGTCCCGTGAGAAAAATAGATCGTGCAGGGAGGTAACCCCAACTGCCGATGTGTGCCATGCCCTTCAGGGTTGGGAGTAAGATACCATCCCACGCCGAACATGACCAACACCCCCAGTAACAGCAGTGCGTGGCTCCAACGCGCCCACCCCGATACCTCGGTGAGCCCACCCCATGAGCGACTGGCTCCCACGCGCCCCCGAATCAGTCCTCCCATAGCCGAATCATGATACTCCAACAAGTGCGTTCACGGATGACCGAACCGCGCAATTCCACCTGATTGGTTGGTCGCCACGCCAGCGCCGCATTAATATGGCTGCCAGTGTGTTCCGCACGCAGAAAAATCTGGTTGGTCAAGGGCACATCGAAGCCGACAAAAAAACCTGACATTCCTTCCCACCCAAAGCCCAGGTGCACCCGCAGGTCGTGATCCAGCGGCGTTTGCCCCAGCGCAGCAATGCTGTAGGACAACGCCACATAATAGCCCCTGCCCTGTGCCGTGCGATCAAACATATCCAACACACCAATCGAGATCCCTGGTGCATAGCTCGGAATCTCGGGGTAGACGCTGTACTGCAATCCGTAGACCTCGAGGCGATTCTCAAACCCAGTGCGCGCCCCCTGGATTTCGAGCAAGCCACCAACCCGAAAGTTCACCAAGACTCGTTCGCGCTCGGGCGTGCCCGTCAAGAACCCTGCTTCGACCGTGAGACGCTCTGGATAAATCAGTTTGCCCGTGGGGATTTCGATAAGTCGGTCAGCACAAGCAACGCTGCAGATCGCTCCAGCACAGAGAAGCCCCATCCTCCCTCTCAAAGAGGAGCGGACTTCCCGCCACGCTCGGCATGACAGGGCTATTTTGACTATAATACCATTCCGAGCGTCGTGAAAAATCCGCCTCAATCCGCGTCTCATCATCGCCTGCCCTCAGAGCTCGACCTTCGCTTCATACAGCACGCGCGCCTGCTCATCGGGCAACTCGCGATTGCGCTTGTGGAGTACGCGCACGATGGCGTTCGTCGCACCTTCGGGGATAGGCGCACGAATGACCCGGCGCTCGCCGGGCTTGAGGCGCGTGTCGTTGCCATCGATAGCGACATTATCCGCCAGCAGGGTCTGATGCTTACCGATTTCTGAGTCGCCTTTCAGAAACCGCGCCTCCACAATCACGACCACATACTCCGGACCTGTGGGTACGGTGTGTCCCACTTCCACGCTTTCCATCTTAATCTGTAGGTAGTCCTCGCGTCGCTCGTGCGCCATTTTGACGCCCTTTTGGAACATCGCAGGCGTTGCGCCTTCGAACTTATGCACGCGCGCCTTGCGCACAGGCAACCCGTCGCCAGTCGCGATGGGACGCTCCACCACCGGCATATGGCAGCTCACGCACCCGTTCGGGTCTTTCCCCCACTCGCTCTGCTTGTACCAGTCCACCGTGCCGAAAATTTCGTGACAGGTGGCGCACATATCGACGGTACCGAACTTCTCGTTTTTGACGGTGGGGTGGGCGTCGGTCTTGGTGCCAAGGGTGCCATGATACGCGCCGTTGGTGTCCTGATGGCAACTAATGCAGTCGATGCCGTGCGCACGGTCGGCTTCGCGCAGCGCAGGATGCTCGCCAAAGCCTTTTGTCAGAATCGGTTCAGGAGCATGGCATGGAAGACACATCTTGAGGGTGCGATTGCGCGAGGTCTGCCCGAAAGTCTCGCTTTCCCAAGCGGCGGCATGGCGCGATTCTGCCCAGTCGCGTGCTTCGTTGGGATGACAAGTTTGGCAATCGCCGCGCGTTTTGGGCAACTCGGTCTGAGACGGAGCCGGCAATCCCTCGACCATGCGCCCCGCACCAATCAGCATCAGTGCTAATGCCACCGTTGAAACGCTCCAGCCAATCAGGGTGTTCATAGCGAGTTTTTGATTCGAGAAAGGTCGCCCCCAGTCCTGCTAATTCGGCGCCGATTCGCGGATGGTACTGCCTTCCCATGCACTTAGGTATAATCCCGCTGTCAATGAAGGCAATCTGTAAAACCCAGCCCGGCGTCGGGCTGGCAGTACGGGATGTTCCTGAACCTTCGTTAGGTAGGCGCGAGGTGTTGGTTCGCGTGACTCGTTCCTCCATCTGTGGTACGGATTTGCACATCTACCAGTGGGACGCATGGGCAAGCGGTCGGTTGAAGCCTCCTGTAATTGTCGGGCATGAGTTCTGCGGGGTCGTCGTGGCGGTCGGCGACGAGGTAGAGCATGTGCAGGTAGGCGAATTCGTGGCGGCGGAGAGTCATATCGTGTGCGGTCATTGCAAACTGTGTCGGCTGGGGCAGGCGCATGTGTGTTTGAACACGCGCATCCTTGGGGTGGATGTGGACGGTGGGTTTGCGCCGTATGTGGCCATTCCAGCGATGAACGCCTGCAAGACCGACCCGGCGCTACCCCCCGAAGTCGCGACGGTGCAAGAGCCGCTGGGCAACGCAGTGCATACTGTCGCCGCCGCCGATGTGCGGGGCGCGACGGTGCTGATCACAGGCTGTGGCGCGATTGGGCTGTTTAGTATCGCGGTGGCGAAGGCGCTGGGCGCCACGCGAGTTATCGCCACCGAAGTACGCCCCTATCGCGCAGAACTCGCCACGCGCATGGGCGCAGACGCCGTGTTGAACCCCACAACGGACGATGTACTGGGCTATGTGAGGCGCATCAGCGACGGGCTGGGCGTCGATGTCGCTCTGGAAATGTCGGGACACCCAGCCTCTATCGAGTTAATCACCCAGGCAATCCGTCCCGGGGGTGAAGTGAGCCTGCTGGGGCTGTTCTCGCAACCCGTTAAGTTAGACCTCAACGCGCTTATCTTTAAGGGCGTAGCGGTTCACGCGATTGTCGGCAGGCGCCTGTTCCAAACTTGGGAGGTGATGCAGAGCCTGCTCCTGTCGGGGCAGCTCGATGTGCGCCCCGCGATTACGCATGTGCTGCCATGGCACGACTACGAACACGCTTTTGAACTGATGGCGTCGGGACAGTCGGGCAAAATCGTGCTGAATTGGGAGGCGTAAATGCGTATTGCTGCGCTGGACTATGGCGCGAAGCGTGTGGGCGTCGCTGTTGCGAACACCGAACTCGGCATCCCATTGCCCGCAGGCATACTCCCCAACGACTTGGAACAGATTGTGAACTGGCTCCAGAGAGAGAACATCGAGCGCGTGGTGGTCGGTGCGCCCTATCTCATGTGGGGTGAGAAGGGCGAACGCGTGCAGGAGATTGAACGGTTCGCAGAGAGCCTGAGTCAGCGGTTGGGCATCCCGGTCGAACTGCTCGATGAGCGGCTGACGACAATAGAAGCGGAGCGCCGTCTGCGTGAGAGCAATGCGCGGCGCGCCAAGCGTAAGCAGGCGGTTGACGCCGTCGCCGCCGCACTGCTATTGGAGATCTATCTGCGGCGACTGGGCATTTAAAACGGTATCATTCCACAAACGCGCCTCCAACAGCCGCTCCACATAACGCGCCAAAATGTCCGTCTCGATGTTCACGCGCGCTCCCACAAGGCGATGCGCGAGGTTGGTAACCGCCCAAGTATGCGGGATAATCCAAACTGTGAACCAGTCCGCCCCCACCTCCACCACTGTCAAGCTAATCCCGTCGACAGCAATAGAGCCTTTCGGCGCGATGTAGCGCATATAGGTTGTGTCATCCAGTTGGAATTTGAGTACCCGCGCGTTGCCGTCCGTGCGGATTTCGATAAGTCGGGCGGTTGTATCGACATGTCCCTGCACGAAGTGCCCCCCCAAACGACTTTCGGGCGTAAGAGGGCGCTCGAGGTTCACACAATCCCCTCCCTTGAGGTCGCCCAAGTTGGTGCGGCGTAGGGTTTCAGGCACAGCGTCAAAATAAAGTAAATCATCTTCTACCTGCTGCACCGTCAAACAGACGCCGTTAATCGCGAGGCTTTCGCCCACAGTCATCGGGAACGCACGCACAGCAAGGCGCGCGCCCCCCTCGGGGTAAACCTGAACGGATTCAACGACCCCTGTGGCTTCGATAATCCCTGTGAACATATGCGAGAAGAATACCCGACAGGTTTTAGAGGCTCGGCAACGCCATGTCGCTGCTATGTCCGGGGAACATCTTCGCGCTCGGGTCTATGATGCTTTTAGCGTGGTTCACGGCGGTACACACTTCGCCCACGCCCGTCGCGATGAGTTTCAGTTTGCCTGGGTGCGTACACACATCCCCGGCAGCGTACACGCCAGGCAGGTTCGTCTGCATATACTCATCCACGACAATCTGGTTGCCTTGCAGCTCCAGCCCCCAATTCTTGATGGGTCCCAGCGTCGCCACGAAGCCGAGATTCAGAATCACGGCATCCACGAGCAGCTCGAGCTCCTCCTGCGTCTTATTGTGGAAAAGGATGGCGCGTTCGAGCCGCCCGTTACCGCACACGCGTCGTAGTTCGTAAGGGGTTAAAATCCTCACGGGGGAATGGCGCAGTTCCTGCACGCTCTGTTCGTGAGCGCGGAACTCATCGCGACGATGGATAAGCGTGACCTGTTGTGCAATCGGATACAAATTCAGCGCCCAGTCCACTGCCGAGTCGCCGCCGCCGACGATTAACAGGCGTTTGCCTGCGAAGAGCGACTTATCGCGCACGCCGTAGTAGACGCCGTTGCCCTCGAACTCAGCAACACCTTCCGCGTTGAGTTTACGCGGCGCGAACGCTCCTGCCCCCGCACAGATGACGATCGTGCGCGTGTGGTGCGTGATTCCCTTATCGGTGATAATCACCCAGCCGTTCTCGGTACGCTGGAGTTGCTCCGCGCGCTCCTCTAAGCACACGGTCGGCTTGAAGCGCATCGCTTGGCGGATCATCTGCGCGGCGAGGTCTTTCGCAAGCACCTCGGGAAAACCCGGCATATCGTACACATACTTTTCAGGATATAGAGCGGTGAGCTGCCCGCCCAGTTCGGGAAGGCTATCGATAATCTTGGTGCGCATACCCCGTAAGCCCGCATAGAACGCGCCAAACAAGCCCACAGGACCGCCGCCAATAATCGTGATGTCATACAACTCGATATTCATACCAGCCCAATTCTACCTGAATTCCCCCGAATCAGGACTAAAGTCCCTAACACAGCAGCTCTCTGAAATTGTATTATAGTACCGACAAGCGGTGGATACAGGTGCGGCGCCGTGCGATGGGATGCAGTGTTTCGTGGGTTTCCGCGTCGCATCCAACCTTGAGGTTGCACGAGAGCCCGGACGCTTTTTATACACCGAAACAGGGCAAAGTCCCTGCCGTGCCTGCCTAACCCGAGGGGGGCAGACCAGCCTCTCCTCGGGTATTTTTTATAGCATCTGATACTCCGCTGAGCTAAAAACGATTTGCAACGCGCCCTGCACAGTTTGACGATCGCGCTGACGCAAGGCGTTTACACCGCCGCGTTTCTCTAAGTACTCCAGCAGGCTCTGGCGTGTGCGGGGTTGCAATGATACATCCAAGGTGGTTTCCAGCCGCTGGACGAACTCTTCCAGGGTGCGCGGGGCAGGAATACCGATCAACTCGTTGAGTGTGGCGAAGCCGATACCTTGCCGATTAGGCAGTAAAAACTCTGCGAAACGCATACGCTCCAGCATCGTGGTGGAGCTGATCCACGCCTTGCCCCACTCCCAGCCAGAGACATCGGGTGGATAGAGCAGCGCTTGCCCGATACGGCGTGTCCACTGCGTTGCGAGGCGCAGATACGCCACCAAGAGGCGTTGCCCCGCGCCGTCGCTTAGGTTAATCGCACGGAGCCGCTCGCCCACCCCCACCTGCCGCAGTGCGCCAACGACGAACTCCACAGGACTTTTCACCCGCTTGCGCCAGTTCACGGGGCTCCAAAACGCAGGCGTCAGCAACAAGCGACGCATTAGCGCGCGAATGCTATAGTCCGACTCGCGGAATACCTTCGCTAGCTCCTCCACCGTGCGCGTGTCGGGTGGCTCCACATCGTTGATAAAGTGCTGGTAAAACTTGCGGGCAAGGTGCTGTGCTGTCGCAGGTTGTTCTACCGTCATCTCGATAATTTGCTCGCCAGTGAAGCGCCCACGCTTGCCGAACACCTCTTTCTCACCGTCGTCGTGCTGGTCGCGGTTAAATACGAAACTCGCCGTCACGCGACTAAAGGACCAGCCTGTGAACGCACGCGCCGCCTCTTGAATATCGCGCTCCGTGTAGTGCCCGATGCCAGTGGTGAACAGCTCAAACAGCTCGCGAGCGAAATTCTCGTTTGGCTTGCCCTTCACATTGCGGTTGCCATCCAGCCACACCAGCATCGCCGGGTCCTTGGCGACCTCCAGCGTCAGTGTCTTGAAGTTATCCAGCCCCAGCCGTTGGAAAAGTTGGATTTGAATAAGCATAAGCCGCCCCGCCTGCACTTTGGAGGCGGAGGTGGCGAAGTGGTTGTGCCAAAAGAGCGCGAGACGCTCCTGAATCGGCTGCTGCGAGACGAGCATCCGATAGAGCCACCATGCGCTCACCGCACGCGGGTCTAAGTTGTTCATATCGCCTTGCAGCAAGCGCAGTACGGCTTCGTCGTCGATGGAGTGGTCGTACGGGCTTTCCAGCAGTTTGTCTACTGCGCCCTCGATGCCAAGTGGAATCAGCGGCTCGATCTCGTTTTCGCGCGCGCTGAACCCTGTGCGCCTCCGTAGATGCGCCAACCGTTCCCGCAGGCTCGATTGCATCACTTCGTCCTAACTTTTATTGACGACTCTGGCTGGGTCATAGTTCAGTTTGAAGTCATACAGCCTACACCTTAGCGGAGAATACGGTTTCGGCACGCGATGCAGTTCGGGTATGCTTCGGTAGCGTGATGCCAGAATCGGGCTGGGAAGCGATAAAAAGCGCGGAGTTTCATATTTTGTCCGAAGCCGACGAGGCGCGACTGAGTTTTCTCTCGGTGGCGCGTGATGCGGAACTGGGCGTCGGCGATGCGCCGCTTGCGGTGGTGGATATCGGTGGTGGGAGTGTGGAGGTGGCGCTGGGACGCACCACCATCGAGCAGTGGTTCAGTTTCCCCGTGGGCGCAGGGCGTATCCGAGAGACGTGGATGCCTTCCGACCCGCCCCATCCGCGCGAGATTCTCAACACGGTGCGCTTTCTGGACGAGACATTCGAACCCCTGCGCGCCCAGCCCCAGCCTGAACGCGTCGTGTCGATTGGGGGAACAGGTGTCAATCTGGCGATGCTCGCGCTGGGGCTAAATCAGTTTGACCCGACCTTAGCCCATGGCGTCTGGTTCAGCGATGAAACGCTGTCCGCGCTGCTGGAGCAGCTCCTACGCCTCAGCGACGCCGAACGGCGCACCCTCGCAGGCATAGAACCTGACCGCGCACCCCTGCTTCACATCGGCGCGCTCATCCTGGAGCGTGCCCTGTTCGCCCTGCGCCGTGAGGCGGTGCAAATTAGCGCACGCGGGCTGCGGTACGGGATACTCTGGAGCCTTTAGAAGCAAACACCCCTAATTAGGCAATTTCCCGATGCGAAATGGCAGGAATTGGAAGCGCGGAGAGGTATCTAAAGATACAAAAAAGGGGACGACAGGCAAAGGAGAGCAAAACCTGCCGCCCCCAAGAGAGGTGTGTAGTTGCTTGCTACCTATATAGACGCAGTTTCGCGCCGAAAAGTTCCCGTTTGGGTACAATTCGGCGCGAAATGCGTTCACGAAACTCATTCAAGCATGCTGCTCAGCTCCTGTGCGAAGCAGAATCGCTGCTAATTGTGCCTCACTTACATCCCGACGGGGACGCGCTGGGCAGTGCGCTGGGGTTGTACCATGCGCTCCGACAAATGGGCAAGGGCGTAGTGGAAGTCGTGAGCCACGACTCCGTACCCGAGATTTACCGATTCTTGCCCGACTGGGAAAAGATTCACTTAGAACATCCGCAACAGACTACCTACGACTTGGCGGTGGTGGTCGATCAGAGCCAGCTCAGCCGTGCTGGAAGGCATGAAGCGCTGGTACGCGCCGCGCGGCGTATTCTGCAGATTGATCACCATGTGCCTTTAGAGCCGTTCGCGGATGTGCGCCTTGTCGATACAAGCGCGGCGGCGACGGCGGAGCTGGTGTATCGATTGCTTCGGGCAATGCGCCTGCGCGTCACCCCTGAAGTCGCGACCTGCCTGCTCACAGGGATCGTGACCGACACTTTTTCGTTCAAGTTCCCCAACACGACCCCGCGCACGCTGCGCATCGCCGCGGCGCTCCAGCAGGCGGGGGCAGACTTGAGCTTCATCAGCGAGCAAGTGTTCGAAACGCGCTCGTTCTCCGCCGTGAAACTGCTGGGGTTGGCGCTCGCCAGTCTCCAGCGCACTCCCGACGGCAAAATCGCGTGGATTACCATTCCGCGCAGCGCCTTTGAAGCCGCGCACGCCCACGAGGAAGAGACGGAAGGCATCGTCAATTTCGTGCGCTCGGTGCGGGGCGTGGAAGTGGCGATGATGCTGCGCGAGTCCCCCAACCACAAGATTCGGGTCAGCCTGCGCAGTCGAGGCAAGGTCAATGTCGCGCAACTGGCGCAAAAGTTTGGGGGCGGCGGACACGAAAACGCCGCCGGCTGCACCCTGGAAACCAGCTTGGCGGAAGCAGAAGCAATTTTAGTGCAAGAGGCGCAACGATGGATGGAGTCCTCAACCTAAACAAGCCAGCAGGCATGACCTCCCACGATGTGGTAGACTACTTGCGTCGCGTGGCTGGGCAGAAGGAGATAGGACACGCGGGCACGCTGGACCCGATGGCGACGGGCGTGCTGGTCTGCCTGCTCGGACGCGCCACACGCCTGACGCCGTATCTCCAAGAACTGCCCAAAGCCTATCGCGGTGTAATCCAGTTCGGCATCCGCACAAGCACACAGGATGCCGAGGGCGAAGTGTTCTATCAGAAGCCTGCACCCCAACTCACCGAAGAGCAGGTGCGTGCCGCCGCCGAGCGGTTCACAGGACGCATTCTCCAGATTCCGCCGATGTTCTCCGCCGTCCGATTCGAGGGGAAAAAGCTGCACGAGCTCGCGCGACAAGGGCAGGAAGTGCTGCGTGAGCCGCGCCCTGTGCATATCTACAAACTGGACATTCTAAGCTTCCAGCCAGGAGATTATCCCACTGCCGAGTTCACAGTAGAATGCTCTAAGGGAACCTATGTGCGCACCTTAGCCTCCGATATGGGGGACGCTCTGGGGGTGGGGGCACACCTGAAGCAGCTCACGCGCACCGCCGTTGGTCAGTTCCGCCTTGAGGATGCGTGCGAGTTGGAATCTGTTGCGGACGCCGAGAGCCTGCAGAGTCGCCTCATCTCCATCGCCGACGCGCTTTCGCATCTACCGCAGTGGTCGCCCACGCCTGCCGTGCTGGAACGGCTCAAGCATGGAAACTATGTGCAAGCGGAGCATCCGCTTTGGGCGCCAGGAGGACATGTAGTGGTTCTCGATTCCGAACGCAGAGTCGCGCTGATTGCACGCTGGCTACCGCCGCTGCTGCGTCCTGTGCGGGTGATTCAAGGATGAGTTGGATTGTTGGTGTTGAGGGAATACGCAGCGCGTTCCCCGACGGCTGCGCGGTGACGATGGGCGTGTTCGACGGCGTGCATCGGGGGCATACCGCCCTGCTTGAAGCGACGGCTCGCTGGGCGCGTACTCACGGCGTGCCGGCGGTCGCCGTCACCTTTGACCCCCACCCCGCTGCCCTCCTCGCGCCACAGCACTGCCCCCCCATGCTCTGTACCCTCGCCCACCGCGTGGAGCGACTGCTACAACAGGGCATCGACTATGTCATTGTGCAACCGTTCACAGCGGCGTTTGCCCAACTGAGCGCGCAGGAGTTCATCGAACGGGTTCTAATTCGGAGACTGCAAGCACGCGCCGTGGTCGTGGGGGACGATTTTCGGTTCGGGCGTGGTCGCGAAGGGAGTGTGGAGACCCTACGCGCTGCAGGGCTGTTCGAGGTGATCGTCGTCGCGAGCATCTCCGACGAATCGGGAGAACGAATCTCTTCCACGCGCATCCGCGCGTTAATTCAGGCAGGGGAACTGGAGCGCGCGATCGCGCTTTTGGGCGAGCCGCTCCACTGGACAGGCGTTGCTGTGCGCGGCGACAGACGCGGACGCGGATTCGGCTACCCCACAGCGAACTTGGTTCCCATAGAACCGCTGATTACACCCCCATCGGGAGTGTATGCCTGCCGCGCGCAGGTGTGTCTCAGCTCGCTCCGCGCTGCCAAGTCCGATGAGGAACAGGTCTACCCTGCCGCCGTGAGTGTGGGCAAGCCGCCGATGTTCGAAAACGCACGCGGACGCATCGAGGCGCATCTCATCGGCTTCGCCGACCGCGACCTGTATGGGCGCGTCCTTACGCTGCAGTTCCTGAAACGCTTGCGCCCGCAACACCCATTCAATAGCGTAGATGCCCTTTTGAAACAGATGGCAGAGGATGTGGAGCAAACCCGCCAACTCGTGCAGGAGGTACAATCGAGGCGATGACGATTCGCGCGGTGAACCTGAAACGCGCCTATCGGAAGCGGCTCGTCGTGCGCGATGTGTCGCTCGAAGTGGGACAAGGCGAGGTGGTCGGACTTTTGGGACCCAACGGCGCGGGGAAAACCACCACCTTTTACATGATTGTGGGACTTATACGTCCGCATGGGGGGCGCGTGTTTATCGGCGACCAAGAGATTACGCGCCTGCCGATGTATCAGCGGGCGCGCTTAGGAATGGGCTACTTGCCGCAAGAGGCGTCCGTGTTCCGCCAGCTCACAGTCGAGCAGAACCTGCTGCTGGTGATGGAGATGCGCGGGATCCCGCTCCCGACCCGTCGCGAACGTGCCGAACAGCTCATGGAGGAGTTCCACATCGCCCACCTGCGCCACAGCAAGGGTTATGCGCTGTCGGGCGGCGAGCGGCGGCGCGTGGAAATCGCCCGCGCACTCGCTCTGCAACCCGCGTTCCTGCTCCTCGACGAACCGTTCACAGGAATCGACCCCAAAACCATCGAGGAACTCCAAGAGGTCATTCTGGGGCTACGCCAGCGCAATATCGGCGTGCTGATTACCGACCATAATGTGAGCGCGACCCTGCGCATCACCGATCGCAGCTACATCTTGGCGGACGGCGTGATCGTGGCACAGGGCACGCCCGAGGAGGTGATTACCGACCCCTTAGCGCGAAAATACTATTTCGGCGAGAGCTTCGAGTTATAACCGCGCTTCACACTCCCAACAGGCGCAACAGGTTCTCCAGATACCGTAGGCTCAAGTCGGTCATGCGCATGCTCACCGCGATCAGCCCTGGCAGGCTTGCCCCGACCGCGATGATGCCGACCGCGATTTTCGCTGGCAAGCCGATTAACCACACGGGAATTTGGGGCACGGCGCGTGAGACCGCCGCCATCGCGCCATCGACCACCAACAGCACACCCCCTGCAGGCGCCGCAATCTGTACACAAAGCATCATTACCTCGCCCCCTAACTGCGCCGCCATGTGGAGGCTGCCATCTGCCCATGCACTGAGGTTCCCCAGCCCTGCGCTCGTCTCGAAACTACGCGCCAGCGCCACCAGGAGCCAGTGATGCCCGTTCACCAGCGCAAAAAGCGTCATCGCCAGCATGTAATGGAACTGCGCCAGCAGCGTCGTAGGAAAAGACGCTACGGGATTGAGTACTTGCATGAGGTTGAACCCCATCATCGCGTCCAGCACCTCTCCTGCCATCACCGCCGCGCCGATAATCAGGCTGACCCCATAGCCCATCACGACGCCTATTAGGGCTTCACCGATCAGCCGCGCCAGCAGGGGGAGCCACTCAGTGGGGGGCGTCCCCGTGTAGCGTTGAATTAAGGGCGCGAGCGCGAGCGCCATTACCGCCGAAAGCCCCACCCGAATGGGTACAGGTACCAACCGACTGCCGAACACGGGCGCCACCAGCGTTAACCCCGACGCCCGCACAAACGCCACCAAAAACGCCCAGAACCACTCCAAATCGAGACTCATCCTCGTAGGACCACACGCTCACACTCTCGCTATGGAGGCAAGTTCGCCAGCACTCTGCCCATAAACTCCACCATCTGCGTCAGCATCCATCCCCCGGCAACAAGCGCGACCAGACCAACAGCCAGCATTTTAGGCACGAACTGGAGCGTCATCTCCTGAATCTGCGTGACGGCTTGAAACACACTCACAATAAGCCCCACCACGAGCGCAGCCATCAGCACGGGCATTGCGACCTGCAAGCCCACCAGCATCGCCTGACGCCCTAACTCCAGCACTTCGCCTTGGCTCATACAGGTAATTCTGGCGTGTCGAACGGCTTTTTGCAGGGGCAGGAAACCTGACCCGCTTGGCGAATCAACAAATAGATATGACCAGAGTCGGCATTATCGGATTAGGCACGATGGGGCGTCAACATATGAACGCCTACCGCCAGATGCCCGATGTGGAGGTGGCGGCAGTCTACGACCACCATCCCGATCGGGCGCAAGGCTTTGCGCAGGAATACGGCGTGCGCGTGGCGAACACGCTCAACGACTTGTTCAACCAGTGCGATGTGGTAGACATCTGCACGCCTACCTATCGGCATGCGGAGTATGCCCTGCCCGCGATTGAGGCAGGCAAAGCGGTTGTGTGCGAGAAACCCCTCGCACGCACCCTCGAAGAGTGCGAGCGAATCGTGAACGCTGTAAAGCAGCACAACACCCTCTTTATGCCCGCGCATGTGCTGCGCTTCTTCCCCGAATACCGCACAGCGCATCAACTGGTGAAAAGCGGCGCAGTGGGCACGGTCGCTGCGGTACGCATGCGACGCGGCGGCGATTTTCCCCGCACCAATAGCGACTGGTATGCCGACTTCATGAAAAGCGGCGGCGTCATCTTAGACCTCATCATTCACGACTTCGACTGGATGCTCTGGACGCTGGGCGCGGTGGAGCGGGTGTATGCCAAAGCGCTCACCTTCCGCCAACTGGAGCATCTGGACTACACGCTGGTCACGCTCAAGTTCAAAAACGGCGCTGTCGGGCATATCGAAGGCACTTGGTGCGACCCCGGCGGCTTCAAGGTGAACTTCGAAGTCTGCGGCGATTCGGGGATGCTTGAGTACGACTCGACGCGACAGGTCGCGCTACAAATTGCCACCCGCGCGGACGGGGGCGCAGGCGGCGGCGTACAGATTCCCGAAAGCCCCGCCGTGCAGAACCCATACTATCGGGAGTTGCGCCACTTCATCGACTGCGTGCAAACGGGTCAGCCCCCCGAAATCACGGTAGAGGACGGTTATAACGCGGTGCGGCTCGCGCTCGCCGCTATCGAATCGGCGCAAACAGGGAGGGTTGTGTCGCTATGAAAGTCAAAGTAGCCATTATGAGTTTCGCGCACCTACACGCCGACAGTTATGCGCACTGCTTGAAGAGCAACCCACGCGCTGAGTTTGTTGGGATCGCCGACCACGACACGGCGCGCGCGCAAGCCAAAGCCCAACAGTTCGAAGTGCAGGCGTTCGACAGTTACGAATCGCTTCTTGCGTCGGATGTGCAAGCGGTGATTATCTGCTCGGAGAATGTCCATCATGCGCGCTTGGCGCAGATGGCGGCTGCCGCGGGCAAGCATATCCTCTGCGAAAAGCCCCTAATGACCAAACTCGAGGACGGCAAGGCGATGCTGGCGGCGGCGCAAGGGGCAGGGATCCATCTCTTTACAGCATTTCCATGCCGTTTCAGCCCCGCGTTCCAGCAGATGAAGCGCATGGTGGAATCGGGCGCCATCGGCGAGCTGCTCGCCTTGCGAGGAACCAACCGCGGTTCGAACCCCGGCGGCTGGTTCAATGACCCCGAACTGGCGGGCGGCGGCGCTATGATCGACCACACAGTGCATGTCGCAGACCTAATACGGCTGCTCACGGGTCAGGAGATTACCGAAGTGTACGCCGAAACGGGCAACAATATGTTCCACGGCGCCTTCGACGACACCGCGATGCTCACGATGACGCTGCAAAACGGCGTGTTCGCCACGCTCGATTCGAGCTGGTCGCGCCCGAAAACCTTCCCCACTTGGGGCGATGTCACGCTCGCGGCGGTCGGCACACGCGGAATCATTGAGATGGACATGTTCGCGCAGTACCTCGTCCACTACGATGACCGCGCCGGGCGCATCAAGCAGGTCTTCTGGGGCGACAACATCGACTATCTGATGGTGGACGAGTTTTTGCGGATTGTCGCAGGCGAGGCGCGGCAGACCTTAGCGACCGGCGAAGACGGCTACCGAGCCGCCGCAGTCGCTATCGCAGGCTACGAATCGGTACGGCGCGGGGCGCCCGTCAGCATTCCAAACCTCTAAACCGCGCTGCGCGACACCGCCTCACGCATCGTCCTGCTGATAGCGTTTGAGACGCTTCAGCAGCCACTTCTCTACTTGACGGCTCACACGGGTACCGATGAACTCGCGCGGGTGCATCGGGTGTACCCAGATGGTGTAAATCCCGAGTCGGTTGCCTCCCCACACATCGGTAAACAGTTGGTCGCCCACAATCGCCGCGTGTTGTGGCTCCACATCCAGCGTCTCCAGGGCGCGGCGCAGCATAGCGCGACGGGGCTTCATCGGTCCCCGCGCGTAGGGAATGTTCAACTGCTCGCTCAGCCACTGGAGCCTGCCCAGATTGCGCGTGTTGGAAACGAAGCAAAGCTGGATGCCCGCCGCTTGCATCCGCTTCACCCACTCGACGATCTCGGCGGGCACTTGGCGACTGCGCCAAGGGGTAATCGTGTTGTCTAAATCAAGAAGCAGCGCCCGAATGCCCATCGCCTGTAGGTGCTCCGGCGTGATTTCCGTAACACTTTGTACATGCTCATCGGGACACCAGCGCCGAAGCCAGCGCGGAGGTTCGTGCTTGCGAAACCGCATAAAGATTATTATGGCATGGCGTCGTAGGCTTTCGCCAGAATCTCCACTGGATGCAACACTTGCACGGGCAGCCCCGCCTCCTGAAGACCCTGCCGTATCCAAAGCGTGCAACCGGGGTTCGCGCTGGCGACAATCGTCGCGCCCGTATTGCGGATGTTTTGCACTTTGCGCAGGAGCGCGTCACATGCTAACTTGGGCTGCAGCAGATTGTAAATCCCCGCCGAACCACAGCACATCTCCGCGCCGTCCATCTCGATCAGTTGGACGCTTGGTAGGCGTTGGAGCAAGGCGCGCGGTTGCACGCGAATGCCTTGCCCATGCACAAGGTGGCAGGCGTCATGGTAGGTAATGGTTAACGAATCGTCGCGTTTCGGCGCGGGCAAATCCGCTTGATAGAGCAACTCATGCACATCGCGCACGCGACGGGCGAACTCCTCGGCGACTGCGTGCTCGGGTGTGCCCTGAAACAGCAGTCCGTACTCCTTCATCGTGGAGCCGCAGCCTGCCGCGTTCACCGCGATGTAATCCACCGTGCGAAACGCTTCAAACAGGACGTGCGCATTGCGTTGCGCTTCTTGCGGGTAGCCGTTATGCACCCACAACGCGCCACAGCACCCCTGCTTGCGGGGCACATGCACCTCGTAGCCAGCGAGCGTAAGCATCCCGATGGTTGCCCGATGCACGCGGTCAAAGAGCACCTGCATCGCACATCCGAGCAGCAACCCGACACGGGCTTTGGGCGTTCCCTGAGCGGGATACACCGTGCGCGTCGGTCGCCACGCTTGGGCGGGCAGCGTCGGCAAGCGCAGGGCGACTCCGTCGGCGCCCAGCCGTCTCGCCAGCCAGCGCGGAGGACGACGCATCCCCACACGCTGCGCCAGCCGAAGCATCAGGCGCAGCCGCTGAGGCGTTGTGAAGTGCTTGATCGCCTGCCGGCGCATAAAGCGTTGCAGAGGCGCGCGTGCATGGGTTTCGACCTCCGCACGCGCCGCTTCGATGAGCTTCGCATAGGGCACCCCCGAGGGACACGCCGTCTGACAGCCCAAACACCCCATGCACGCATCGATATGCGGGCGTACCTGCGACCACTCGAGGCGCCCCTCATGCGCTTGACGCATCAGGTAAATCCTGCCGCGGGGTGACTCGGCTTCCTGCCCTGTAGCAACATAGGTCGGACATGCTTGCAGGCATAACCCACAGTGAATACATTTTTGGAGATCGCGCTTGTCGAGCATGCCGACATAGTATACCGCGCAGGTATCGCTACGCGAGGTATACTCCCTCGCCGATGTTGTTGGGCACCCAGAAAATCAACACGCGCGGTCGCCTGGAGATTGGCGGCTGCGACGCGCTGGAACTCGCTGAACAGTTCGGCACACCGCTCTATGTGCTGGATGAGACCGCTTTGCGCCTGCGTTGCCGAGAATATCGCACCGCGTTCGAGAATCTCAAACCCGATACGGACATCGTGTACGCTGGCAAAGCGGCGTTGAACCGCGCCCTCTGCCAGATTATCGCCGAGGAGGGGCTGGGACTCGATGCCGCCTCGGGTGGCGAACTGTATACCGCGCTACAAGCAGGATTCCCACCTGCCAGAATCCATCTGCACGGGGTCTATAAGACGGACGCCGAACTTCAGATGGCAATCGAGGCGGGCGTGGGCGCTATCGTGGTGGATAACTTCGAGGAGATAGAACGGCTGGTCAACCTCCTCACTTCCCTGCCCTGCGCCCCCAGCGACGGCAAGGCGAGTTCCAATCTCCCTACCACGACTGCACGCAAAGCGGACGCGGAATTCCCGATTCTCCTACGAATCGCGCCAGAAGTGGACGCCGAAACCCACCCCCTAATCCGCACAGGGCAACGCGATAGCAAGTTCGGCTTTCACCTGCTCAATGGGGACGCCTACCGCGCCGTGGAACGGATTCTCGGCGACCCACGGCTCCGACTCATCGGCTTCCACTGCCATATCGGTTCCCAGATAAGCGACCTAAGCGCGTTTGCAGCAGCCGTGCAGGCGATGGCGACATTTGCACAAAGCGTGCAACAGCGATACGGCTATGTCGCGCCCCTGCTCAACATCGGCGGTGGGCTGGCGGTGCGCTATGTCCCCGAAGACAATCCGCCTGCGGTGAAGGAGTACGCCCGAACGCTGGTAGATGCGTTGCGTGCTGCATGCAGGCAATACGGTTTCCCCGAACCTGCGCTTGGCGTGGAGCCAGGACGCTCGCTGATTGCCGAAGCGGGAATCACGCTCTACCGTGTGGGCGCTGTGAAACATGTCCCCCACGAACACCCCGATTTGCCGCGTGAGTACCTGATTGTAGACGGCGGCGTGTCGGACAATCCCCGTCCGCAGATGTACGGCGCGCGCTATACCGCTGTGCATGTCGGTCGCCGCGCAGAACCCCACACCCACCCCTATCGTATTTTGGGGAAACACTGCGAGACCGACCCGATTATTGACTGCGCCATGCTCCCTGAAACGCGCGCGGGAGATGTGATCGCCCTGCTGACCACTGGCGCCTATGCCTACTCGATGAGCAGCCAATACAACCGCTACCCACGCCCAGCAATGGTCGCGGTACGCGATGGCAACGCGCGGATCATCGTAGAACGCGAAACCTATGACGATGTGCTACGCAACGACAGGTAGCCTCCCGCCAGCGTAGGAGGCATAAGCATACCGAAACCGCTCCCAGAGAGCACCCCAGTAGATCGAGCAGGTATAATCTTGATGCTATGAGTGCAAAACGCCTTTCGCGTCGGGAGTTCCTACAGCAGGCGGCGGCAACCACCGCCTTGGCGACACTGGCTCCCTACGCGCTGGCAATTCCAACCAACAGGAGGGTATCCACTATGGCTGAGATTCAGGTTGTTGAAGTAACGGCGAAGCCCCTACCCGAAAAAGTGTTTGAGACCGAGAAATTCGGCATTTCGCGCAAAACGCACGAGGAACACTACAAACTCTACCAGGGGTACGTGAACAAGACGAACGAAATCCGCCGCACACTGGCTCAACTTACCTCGGAAGACTTCAGCAAAGGCAACCAGACCTATAGCCTCATCCGCTCACTGAAAGTCGATTACACCTTTGCCCTGGGCGGGGTCAAGAATCACGAACTCTACTTCGAGAACATCGGGGGCGGCGGCTCGGAGCCGAGCAGTGAGTTGCGGGCGGCGCTGGCACGCTACTTCGGCTCCTACGAGCGCTGGCTGGAAGACCTGAAGGGCACCGGCATGGGCGGACGCGGCTGGGTGTGGCTGGCATATGACCATGACGACGGCAGCCTGTTCAACTATATCGGCGACGCCCAAAACACCTTCCCCGTGTGGCACTGCACCGTGCTCCTGGCGATGGATGTGTACGAACACGCGTACTATCTCGACTTCCAGACGGCGCGCGCCCGCTATATCGACGCCTTCATTCAGGCGATCGACTGGAATGTTGTCAACGCCCGCTATGAGGCGGCGCTCCGGATGAAGTCGGGACGATAACCTGTTCCGCAGAGGTGGGACATCTCGCAAACAAAACGGTTAGCGGTTCCCCGCTTTCACTGGGAGCAGGGAACCGCTTTAGTACCACCTCCGCCGGTAAAGCAGTCGCTCAGGACCGCCCAGCAGTTTGACGGTGAGAAACCCCGCCACAAAACCGCCAATATGCGCCAAATACGCAACGCCCGGATTATAGATAAGAAACTGCGATACGAACCAGAAAACTAAGAAGAAAATCGCAGGCACCTCCACAAAAGTGATAATGAAAAACCAGAGGACGCAGTCAATCCGTGCGTGGGGGAACAACAGCAGATAGGCGCCCATCACGCCCGCAATCGCCCCGCTCGCCCCCACCACTGGGACAGGCGACCCCCAGTTGAACAGAATATGCGACAACGCCGCCACAACGCCCCAAAACAGATACAACAGCAGATACCGAAAGTGCCCCAGCGCGTCCTCCACATTGTTGCCAAAAATCCACAACGACCACATGTTGCCAATGATGTGGAGATAACCCCCATGCAAGAACATGCTGGTGAGAATCGTCAGCCAGGGGTGAACGACAGGCTCGGTACGGGCTCCTACCTGAAACTGCCACATCCGCGCCATCGGGGTTAGCTCAGCGCCGGTGATTTCGTAGGGAACGGCGGCATACACATAGGTAATGCGCGGGTCGAGCAACTGCATCAGGAACACCATCACATTCACCACGATGAGCCCGACCGTCACGAACGGAAACCGATGCGACGGATTATGGTCGCGTATTGGGATGAGCACGGCAATCTGGTTCGGCGCCGTTGGAAAATCTCCTGCCCTGCAGGAAACCGTTGTTGGAAAGCATATTTGTATGGACTGGGGCGCGACCCGTGGGATACGCTCTTGTGGGGCATGTGGGGGGTAGGGGTAGGCTTATGTATTTACGCTCGGCGCAAAGCGACTCCTCAGCATACTCTCAAGGTGGACTGGTATCTCCTGACAGGGTTCACGGTGATTGCGTTAGTGCCCGTGCTGATTTTCAAACCGTCGCCATGGTATTTTTTGAACAGTCGCTACTCGTATCTGGCTTCGGCATTCGTGGCAGTGATTGTCGGCGCACTAATAGCGCGCTGGGGGCAACGCAGCCGACTCATGGGCGTCGCGTGGGTGATGGTGGCTCTGGCTTACTATTTCGGTACACTGCGTCAAGTGGACGCTTGGCGCGAAGCGGGGATGCTGGCGCGTAAGAGCGTATTATCGCTGGCAAATGCCCCCGTAGACCGTCCCCTACTCATCCTAAGCCTGCCTGACCATTTTCATGGAGCCTACATTTGGCGGGCGGGCTTCCACGAAGGCGTGGCAATCTGGTTGCCGGAGCGCGCGTCGCAGCCGATGTTCATCGCCAGTCGGTTCACGATGCGCCTGCGCACCGATACCAGCGTCCAATATGCCAATGGTGTTGCGACACTCTCCAGCCCATACGACATATTCCTGCCCCCAGAGGGCGTGCGCACTCCAGCAGGTGATGAACTTATCGTCTTGCCCGACAAACTGGTAATACATTGGTCGCACGCGCAACGCTATACGCTGTTGCGGTACGAAGCGGGTCAATTTGTTGCGTTGCCGCAGCAGGTACAATCCAGCCATGCGCGGCGAGATTGAGAAGAGTTTGGCGCAGACCTATCGGAGGCTGACCTATGCCAGCGCACTGTTGATGGCAGCGGGCTGGATGTGGCACCTTGCGCGGGGCGATACGACGAACTGGCTGATTAATCTGGGGTTGGGGCTGTTGCTTCTGACGCCTTTGGCTGCACTGGCGCATTTGGCGTGGCTCGCGAAGGAGCGCGACCGACAGGCGGCACGCTACAGCTGGATAGCGCTCGCACTGCTCGGCGTCGCTGTACTGATTGGCTTGGTGATCCAGGGATTGAGATGAACCTCTCGGAAGCGTTGCGCAGAGAACTGGAACAGATTGTGGGCGCGGATGGGGTGATTACCGACCCCGTGCAATTGCTGGCATACGACTGCGACGCCTACACGATTGAAAAATCGTTGCCGACGGTGGTCGTGTTGCCCCAAAGCACCAACCAGGTCGCCGCGATTGTGAAATTGGCAAATCGCGAGGGGCTACCGATAACGCCGCGCGGCGCGGGTACAGGGCTATCGGGCGGCGCACTGGCAGTTCACGGCGGGATTGTGATAGCATCCAGTCGTATGAACCGTATCCTGTGGGTGGATGCCCGCAACCGACGCCTGCGCGCACAGGCAGGGGCGGTGAACTATCAACTCAGTAAAGCGGTACAACGCGAGAACCTTCACTTCGCACCCGACCCATCCTCGCAGGGGGCATGTACGATTGGCGGGAATGTGGCGGAAAACTCGGGCGGGCCCCATACCCTCAAATACGGCGTCACGGTGAATCATATCACCGGCTTACAAATCGTCCTACCTGACGGCGAGGTGGTGGAACTGGGCGGCGTGGAGGATGAACCGCTCGGCTACGACCTGATAGGGCTACTCACCGGCAGTGAGGGCACGCTGGCGATAGTGACGGAAGTCGTGGCGCGCCTGACACCCAACCCACAAGCCGTGCGAACCCTGCTGGCGGTGTTCGAGACGCTGGAAGACGCCAGCCAGACCGTGTCCGACATTATCGCGGGCGGAATTGTGCCTGCTGCGCTGGAACTGATGGACGCGCTCACGCTGCAGGCGGTGGAAGCCGCATTCGGCTATGGCTTCCCGCTGGATGCGGAAGCGGTGCTGCTCATCGAACTCGACGGCTTAGAGGCGGAGTTGGAGGGTGAACAGTCGAACGTGATGGAAATCTGCCAGCGCCATCGCGCCCGCGAGGTGCGTCGTGCCGCCACACCGCAGGAACGCGCGCAGCTGTGGGCAGCACGGAAAAAGGCGATTGGCGCACTCGGACGACTCGCACCCTCATGCGTCACCCAAGACGGTGTTATCCCCCGCTCGAAACTGCCCCAAGTGCTGCGCGAAGCCGCACACATCGCCGCGAAATACCAACTCAAACTCGCAAATGTGTTCCACGCTGGCGATGGCAACCTGCACCCTGTATTGCTCTTCGACGATTCCGACCCCGACCAAGTCGCGCGCGTGGTGGAAGCAGGCGACGAAATCCTCGCACTCTGCCTGCGCGAGGGAGGCAGCCTCACGGGCGAGCATGGAATCGGCGTTGAGAAGTGCGCGATGATGTACGCCATGTTCACAGCACACGACCTTGA
>NKPV01000307.1 GCA_002254605.1 Armatimonadetes bacterium JP3_11 | reverse complement strand
TTTTGCGCCTGCCCCGTGCGCAGGCGCGAGGCAGGGCGCAAGCCCGATACCTGTGAGCTGTGTGGTGGCTGGTTGCCTGATTATCCAGTCACGGACGCTGAGTGGTGCAAGGAGCGCAATCAGTTGGTGATTGCGTACCTTGTGTTGTCAATCCTTGCGATTGGCGCGGCAATCCTTGCCGCGCTGTGGAGTAAGTAGGAGACATGCAGAAGCTCGAAGTGCCAAAACAGGGAGTAAGGTTATGAGGGTACTGAGCTTAGGCGGTGGCGTCCAAAGCACCACGCTGGCTCTGATGGCTGTCGAGGATGAGTTATCCCTCGACGCCGTCGTGTTTGCCGATACAGGCGCGGAGCCTGAGTATGTGTATCGGCACATCCGATGGCTCCGCGAAACCCTGCAGAGCGCAGGGATCCCGCTCCATGTGGTCGAGAACGGGCATATC
>NKPV01000224.1 GCA_002254605.1 Armatimonadetes bacterium JP3_11 | reverse complement strand
GCAATGGGCGCCCTATTACACTGACGATCTGTGCACCTACGAACCGCTGGTAGAGCAAGGCGCTCCCTACGGCGATGTCATTGCGGTCTCCGACGACGAGGCGTTCGTGCTCCTGCGTTCAACCCAAAAGAGCTGGCTCTGGGTTCAACCTGAAAGAACCGCCTACGAGGTCGATCTCTTGCCCAACGCCCGGCGCATGTTCGCCCTGACAATGGACGGCGACGGCGTGGTCTACGGCTATGCGCAGGGGTCGGATTGGACCGCCGCCTTCCGCTGGTCGCTACAGCGCGGCTCGGAAAACCTAAACAATCTGTACCCATGTGTGTTGCCTGAAGGTTGGTACTTCCACAGTGTGCAAGCGGTCTCCTATGATGGGCGCTATCTGGCAGGGCGGCTCCAAAACGCCACGACCTACGACTATCAAGCGTTCTTGCTGGACACGGAAAGCGGGCTGCCCGGAGATGTGGACGGCAACGGCTGCGTCGACGACGCTGACTTGCTGATCGTGCTGTTCAACTTCGGTGCGCAAGGGCGCGGTCTCAGCGCCGATGTGAACTGCGACGGCATTGTGGATGATGCCGACCTGCTCACCGTGCTGTTCCACTTCGGCAGCGGGTGTTAAGCGCATCGGTCGGGAGCCCACGCTTCGGTGCGCTTCCACACCCGCATAACTTGTAGGGGCAGACACAGAATCTGCCCCTTAGACTCCCTGAGCGATTTGTGCACGCCCCTTAGCGAATAAGCAGGGCGTTCACATTTGCGAGGGAACGCCGCTCCTAAAAACCCCCAGCCCACTCGCGCGTCTAACCGCAAGGTACACTTTAGGTTGAGCCATGACACGGAACCGAAACTGGCTGCTGGGACTATTCGTGCTGGGTTTGGCGATTCCTCTGCTTTCCAGCTGCGGCGGTGGACGCGCTTCGCCCATCACCCCCCCGCCCGGCGGGCGCGGCTCGCTCACATGGACGGTGATGGTGTTCCTCAACGCCGCCAACGACCTCGACGACTACAGCGAGCTGAATGTGAACCAGATGGAGCAGGTCCAGACCAACCCGAATGTGCGCGTGGTGGTGCAGTGGAAACGCGCCGCGCGATTCGCGCCGTCGGGCAGTTGGACAGGTACACGGCGGTATCTGATTCAGTATGATACCGACGCGATGCGAATCAACGCGCGCTTGGTGCAAGATATGGGCGAGGGCGTTGATATGGGCAACGCGGACACCCTGCGCGAGTTCATTCGGTGGGCGCGCACAACCTACCCTGCCGACCGCTATGCGCTGGTGATTTGGAATCACGGCTCGGGCTGGCGCTCGCGTGCGGCGTTGCGCGGACGCGCCGTGTCGTTCGATGACGAGATGGGCACGAGTATCAAAATTTGGGAGCTGCCCACCGCCATCCGCCCCACCGACGCCGATCCCCCGATGGATGTGCTGCTGTTTGATGCCTCGCTGATGCAGATGCTGGAGGTCGCCTACGAGTGTCGCCATGTCGCGCGTTATATCGTCGGCTCGGAAGAAAGCCCCCCTGGCGAAGGCTACCCCTACCACGAGATCCTCAAGCCGATTATGGACAACTCTGACATTTCGCCTGCACAGTGGGCAAGCGCCATCCCGAACCTGTTTGTGAACTGGTATCATGCCAACTTCCCCAGTTATCGCAACATCACGCAGTCGGCGGTGGACGCTGCGCGGCTGGAGACGGTCGCAACGGCGCTGGACGCGCTGGCAGGCAGCCTGATAAACAAACGCACCCTGTATGCCACCTCCCTCGCGCGTGCCCGTATGGATGCGCAAAGCTACGCCTCCTACCCCGAATACCGCGACCTGTGGCATGCGGCGCAGCTCATCAAGCAGTACACAGGCGATACGGAGCTTGCGCAGCGCGTGGACGCTCTGCAACAGGCGATCCAGCAAGCCGTGATTGCCAACAATCGCGACACACGGGCAGGCTCGCGCGTGTTTCACTCCTACGGGCTTTCCATCTACTATACCGACTCAGGGGGGTATTTAGGTCGCTACAGCAACACGGCGTTGGCACGCGCCACCCGGTGGGACGACTGGCTCCAAGTCGCCCCATAGGGTATGATACACGCGGTGAGAGTATGACCAGCGCGACGCCCACCAAGCACAAAATAACCGCCGAGCAGTTCTGGCAACTCTGTGCGGACGGCAAACCACGCGAACTCGTGCGCGGGGAGGTT
>NKPV01000009.1 GCA_002254605.1 Armatimonadetes bacterium JP3_11 | reverse complement strand
GGTGTGGTAGTCGTGGTCGGTGTTGACCATAAGATGCACATCCATCGCCACATACGCGGCGATTTTGTCCTCAAAAAGGTCAAACGAGTCGGGGGAGGTGAGGGTGTGGAGGTGGAAGTCGCCCGACAGGTAGCCGTTCAGGGGTGCGGTGTGGGCGAGTTGCGCGGTGAGTTCGGCGGTCTCCCCCGACGCGAGTTTGAGTTCGCGCTGGGCGATTTCGTACTCGAAGCCGCGCAGCAGCGTGATGCGATAGTGTCCGGGTTCCACCGCGAGGGTTTCGTCGCCTGTGAGGCTGAAATGCACGCGGTTCCAGCGTCCGAAGTTGCCCTCCTCGCCGTAGGGCAGGCGTTCGGCGTTGGCGCGGGGGGCGTCCAACCGCTCGAACACGACGGTCGTGGGCATGGGGCGGTTGCGCTCATCGGTCGCGCGGAGGCGCAAGTGCGCGGGCGCAGGCAGGCTCACCACCGGCATCGCGCTCACCGGCGCGCTGAAGCGAAACTCTTGGGGGGTGTGGTGGTCGGCGAACGCCATCGCGCGATACGCGCCGGGCGTCAACTGCGCTTCGAACCGCCCTGCCGAGTCGGTGCGCACGACGGTGACGAACTGCTCGCGCTCGCCGTTGAGCTGAAAGAGGTAGACGCGGGCATTCTCCAGGGGTGCGCCGTCGTGGGTACGCACCACTCCCGAGGCGAGCGTGGTGTCGGGTTTTAGGTTCAGCAGGCGGTTGCGCTCGGCGCGGATGGTTTCCGTCTCGCCCTTGCCCACCGTCAGCGCCCACCGCGCCACGACGGTTCCGTTCGGCTCGGCAGGCGCGTTGTTGAGCAGGTAGAGCAGGTAGATGTCTTGCACTTTCTGCACGGTGGGGAATTGTTCGCTGAGGGGGAACATGCCGTAGCTGAGGCGATGGTTCACCGCCGCGGCGTAGGGGATATCGCCGCGCAGGGTCTGCACCATCGCGAGCATGCCCGCGCCCGCCGCAGCGCCTTGCGCCGCCTTCGCGTGCCCGAACGGGGGCATATACATCTGCATGCCATCGTCCTGAATCCAGCCCACTATCAGCGTGTAGGTCTGGGGGCGGTCGGTTGGGTTCTGAACGGTCGCTTCCATCAACAGCGTGGGGCTATCGGGGTGGAGTGTGTAGGTGAGCGTCACGCGCAAGTTCATCGGCTGGCTGGGGAGGCGCAGGGTCTGGTCAATGAGGGGCAGTCGTTCGTCGACCATCTGCACGCGCACCATCGCGGGTTTGCCCGCGCCGCCTGGAGAGACAATCTCGATCGCTTGGGGGCGCAGGGTCCGCGCCGTGAAGATTCCGCGCGAGTCGGCGATTCCGAAAAAGAGCTCCCCCAAAAAGTCGCTCTGTCGTCCGTCCTCGTGGCGCACGGCGTCCACGAGCCTGCCGCCGAACCGTCCGTACCCGTGCGTGGGGCGCATGCCTGCGATGACGAAAGTCGCTTGGTGGTTGCGCAGCACATAGTCGCCCGCGCGCCCGTCGGCTTTAGGACCGCTGGGTAAATCGTTTTGGGTTGCAATCACCGCTTCGGCGACGCCCTGCGGCGGCGCAGGAAGCCGCTTGCTGGCATACGCCAGCGGCGCCGTCAGCAGTCCACCGAGAATCCCGATTATGACAAACACGCGCTTCATCGCTTACCCTCCCTCGCTGGTGCGCGAGTAGCGGAAGTATACCGACTGACAAGTTAAGCACATTTTAAGCCCATTCAGTGCCGGAAGTGGCGAATTCCTGTGAACACCATCGCGATGCCCGTTTCGTTAGCGGCGGCGATGACCTCGGGGTCTTTTTTGGAGCCGCCGGGCTGCACAATCGCGCGGATACCCGCCTGCGCCGCGAGGTCGATACTGTCGGGGAAGGGGAAGAACGCATCGGACGCCAGCACCGCCCCACGCGCATAGGCGCCCGCCTGCTCCAGCGCGATTCGTACCGAGCCGACCCGATTCATCTGTCCTGCGCCTATCCCCCGCACCACGCCCTCTTTGGCGATTACAATCGCGTTCGATTTCACATGCTTGACCACACGCCAGGCAAAGTGCAGGTCGCGCCACTCGTTTTCTGTAGGTACGCGCTCGGTAACCACCTGCAGAGCTTCGGGGTTCCAATCTACGGTATCGCGTTCGGTGTAGAGCGCGCCGCCTGTGAGGCTGCGTAGGGCATAGCCACGCATCTGACTGGGCGGCGCCAGTGCGCCCACGCGCAGAAGACGTACATTCTGACCCCAGCCCTTGCGCTCTTGAAATATCGAGAGCGCATCGGGGGTCAATTCCGGCGCCAGGATGACCTCAAAAAATGTCCCGGGCGCGACCATCGCCTCGGCAACCTCGCGATCGATTGGGCGATTGCACGCCACGATACCCCCAAACGCCGACACGGGGTCTGCCTCCAGCGCACGCAGGAACGCCTCCGTGAGGCTCTCCCCCAACGCAACACCGCATGGGTTTGTGTGTTTAATAATTGCACAAGCAGGCTGTTCGAACTCGCGTACCAGCTCCAGCGCCGCGTCCGCGTCCAAGAGGTTATTGTAGGACAGCTCTTTGCCCCAGAGCTGTTCGGCGGTCGCGATGCATCCTGCTGGGGCGAACGGCTCTCTATAGAACGCTGCCTTCTGGTGGGGGTTCTCGCCGTAGCGCAGGCGTTGCGCGAGTCGGAAAGTGAGCGTGAGTGTTTGAGGCAGTTCCCCCTCGGGATCGTAGCGGCGGAACCAATCGGCGATCAGCGCATCATACTCGGCGACATGCGCAAACGCTCGATATGCCAGCCGTGCGCGCTCCTCACGACTCAGCCCGCCCGCCTGCAAGCGCGACAGCACCCACTCGTAGTCGGCAGGGTTCACCACCACTGCCACATGCTCGAAATTCTTCGCCGCGGCGCGGAGCAGTGTGGGTCCGCCGATATCGATCTGCTCAATCTGCTCCGTTTCGGACGCCCCTGCTCGCAACGCCCGCTCGAAAGGATACAGATTCACGACCACCAGTTCAATCGGCGTCAGATTCAACTCCTGCAGCGTCTGCCGGTGTTCGGGCAGGTGGAGGTTCGCCAGGAGTGCGGCGTGAATGCGTGGGTGCAGCGTCTTCACACGCCCATCCAAGATTTCGGGGCTACTGGTCCATTCGCTCACTTCCTGCACGGGCAGCGCCCATGAGCGCAAGGCACGCGCCGTGCCGCCCGTAGAGAGGAATTGGAACCCCAGCGCGTACAGACCCCGCGCGAACGGCTCCAGCCCTGTCTTATCCGAGACGCTTATCAGCGCTATCCGAGAGGACATATCTCAGGGATTCGCGCTTCTTTGGAAAAATCCCCCACCGCTGCGTCGTCCACCGCCGCGAAAGCCGGTGCCCTCTTCGCCGATCACATGCAGGAACACAAGGCACATCTCGTCTTGCGTGCGCTCGCCCCAAGTGACATCGATGGGAGGCTTGTTGGGGTTGTTCGGGTTCTTCTCGGAGTTGTCGTAGTAAGCATAAACCGTGACGCGCGTGCCCCGCGGCAACTTGACGGGCGTCTTATAGTGGTAAGTGTCTTGCCATTTGAAGTCCCAATCGTTAATCCAGATGAGGGTTTTCTTCGTGCCGTCGGGCAGTTCGGCTTCCACCTTCATTTCACGTCCCAGCAGGTGCATATGGGGCGTAATCGCGACCACCTCCACATCACGCGGCGCAATCCAGTAGGCGCGTACTTCGTGGCGTTCGGCGCCAGCAGGAATACGGAACAGCGGGTTAATAATCCATGCGATTCCCACGGGTTGTGGGTTGGGCTTCTTCTCCAGATAGAGACCGACGCGCGTGCGGTCTTTTTCAGGCTTGCCGGTGCGATAGTAGTGGATTTGCAGCACGATATCCGCGCCTTTGGGCAGGCGATAGCCCGTGCCTTCGGGAAGCACGCTGGGCGTGAAGCCCGGCGCCCAGCCGCCAAGCATCCCCGCAGGCACGAACCCAGGCCAGCCAAAGGCTTCATAGCCCGGTTTGGGATCCGCGGCGTCCAAGCGGCGCGCCGCGCCCGAGGTATCCAGAAACACGATCACATGGTGTACCGTGTTGCGATTGCCCGGCTGAATATCAATCGCCCGTACGAACACATCCTCGTCGAAGTTGGTGGGGATGACAAAATGGCGGTACTCATCATCGCCTGTAGCACCGACCTCGTACTCTGTGGGCATCTCAACGATGATGTCGGGCGGACCTAACGCCCAATCGGTGGGGAACTGCTTTGGGGGCGGCAGGTCGTTCGGGTCGCCTAAAGGCGCACCGGCTTCCACCCACTTGAGAATCATGCCAATCTGTTCATCGGTTAGGCGTCGTTCGCCCTGGAAGGTTCCGGGCTTCGCCACGGGCTTCCACGGAGGCATCTGGCGCGCCTCTACGACCTTCGCAATCTCTTTACGCCATGTGTGGGCGTCGCGGTAGGTGAGCAACGAAAACGGCGCAACCTCGCCAGGACGATGGCACGGCTGGCAATACTCCTGCAGGATCGGCGCGATGTGCTTGGCGTAGGTGATGGGGGCTTCGGCAGCGACCTCTTCGCGGAACCGAATCGTGCAGCCGAAGGTCTCTGCCGCCGCGACCTTTACAGGTTTCCCGCTCAGGACAGCGTCCAACGCGTTTTTCAGGTAATGCTCCCGCACACGGTTCTCGTAGCGGTTATCGTCAATCGCGCCGCGATAGCGCAGCAGCATCTTCTTGTCGATGAGAACGGCTTGGGGGGTCATCGTCGCGCCTACCGCCTTCGCAATCGCGCCGTCGGGGTCATACACGGCAGGCGGCTTCAGCCCATATTCGCGATGATGCTTCTGCACCGCCTCCAGCGGGTCATCATAGTTGGAATAAACCAGAAACAGTTGCGCACCCTTATTGCGATAAGTTTCGTACAGCTGATTAATGCGCACCGTGTAGCGTTGGGCAGCAGGGCACTTCGTCGCAGTGAAGACAAACACCACCGAACCGCGTTGTGTCAATTCGCTCAGGGTGTAGGTGCGCCCTTGCAGGTCGGTGAACTCCAGGTCGGACACCCGTCGATTGATTAACCCCGATTTCGGCGCTTCGGTCAGCACGCGGTGCTTGAGGGAGACCTCCCCTTCCACCGTTTGCGTGTCTGAGATAGGCGCGTTATACCAGCTGAGTGCGCTCAGCCCGCTCAACAGCCCCAGCATCCATACCGCTCTCATTTGATCATCCCCTTACGCCAGTCTTCCAACTGGTTGTTCGAAGTATACCACACAAAACATGACGATTTTTCGGGGTGTCTGTTCAGTTGGCTTTGGGATTCGCTTTGATCGGTTTTCCGCGCTCGTCATACTGGGTGAACTCGAACACATAGCGCCACCAGTTATTAAGCCTGCCATCCTCGGGGTTCACGCCGGGGTTGCGCGGTAGGTGGCGAAACCACCAGCGCATGTAGTTCAGATGGTAATCCGGTCCGCCCCAGGTTTCGCAATTGACTTGCATCGTTTTGCCCGTGAAGTTGGGATAGTTGAGCCAATCAGGGGCGGAACTAATGACCGTGCGCGGGTTCGCGTAGTCGTAGTCTTTTTCGCCGTTCGGGGGGTAGTGGCAGCTGCCGACCGCCGCGACACCGTGGGACTGGTGCGCGTTCGCGGCGAAACGCGCCCAGTTATGCTCCAGTTTGTCTGCTTGCCAGCCGCCGTAGATGCGCGTCATCGTCGCCTCCGTGCGATGGCACAGGTTGTGAAGCATCTCCGCCACGCCGCGCTCGTAGTTGAAGCCCATAATCGCGAAGGGGCGCTTCGTGGGGAATTTGTCGTACACGCCGCCGTTGATGTAAAACGCGCCGGGTCCTGCCATCGCCGACTCCCAGAACCCCATATACGGGGCGCCAAACAGCCACACCTCGTCGATGGCGCCCGCATCGATGAGCTTGTCCACGCCGTGCTTCTGGAGCACCTTCTCGTAATCCGCCCCATCCGGCTCATGCCAGCCTTTCCCGTCGCGCAAGCACTGCAAATACTGCTCCTTCGTGTACACGAATCCATCCACTTTGACGGGGAACTCGTCGAGGTCGCGCCATTCCACAATCTGGTAGCGCACGAGGTCGCCGCTGGCTTTGCGCACCTCCTCCGCGTACTGCTGAGCGAGCCAGCGCGGGTCGTTCCATTTACCGACCTCGTGCAGACGCTTGTTGCCTTCTTGGGGCATTCTCGGATCGAAGTTCAGCACCAGCACGCGCACAATAATCGGACGCTCGCCGTTTGGGAGAGGCTTCGCGTCGTCCGCGGAGATTGCGCTGAGGCACAGTAGACCAAGCACCAAAAGACCGATACGCATGAGAGTTTTCCTCCTGAGTTATTCGACAACGACTTCAACAGGCACGGTATCCGCGCCCGTGCCCTGTTGGATGGGGAGCGTGAGGTGCTTCTCATACAGATAACAGAGTCCCTCTTGCCCCTCGCGGCAGTGGTAAATCAGCAGATGAAGCGTCAGCGTGGCGCGTTCCGCCGTGAGTTGCAGCGGGAAGCTCATCGGAAGGGTCTTGATGGGTGTCACAAGTTCCGCCTTGCCCTGCACGGTTGCGCCCTGCATCGTGAGCCGCACTTGCGAATTCGCGTTCAGGTTCAGTTTGTGTCCCTGCGGGAGGCGAATCTGCACGGTAAGCGTTGGCGATGGGGTGTTCACCAACACCGTTTCGCGAGTTTCGCTGGGTGGTTGGGCGTGCAGGGCGGGGGGGTGCGCCTTTTCTAAGCCGCGCAGCTGGAGGGTCTCCACGCGCTTCGTTTTCACATCGGCGACGCGAATCCGATGGTTATTCGTGTCGGCGATATAGAGCTTGCCGTGCGCGTAGCTGATACCGCCGGGTTCGTCGAAGGTGGGATGGTCGCCGTCGCGTGCGCCCGCCTCGCCCGTACCGAGGAAGGTCTCAATTTTCCGCGTGCGTGGGTCGAGTCGCTTGATTTTGTTATTGTAGGTATCTGCCACATAGAGGACGCCGTCTCCATACGCCACGCCCAGGGGGTGCTGCAGGCGTGCTTGGCGTCCGAAGCCGTCCACATCGCCGAACTCGAACAGGTCGCCGCCCACCAGCGTCTCCAGTTCGCCATCGGGGCGGATATCCGCGGCGCGAATGCAGCTGACCTCGCTGTCGGCGAAGTAGAGTTTCTTGCCGTCGGTTGTGATGCCCGAGGGCTGTGCCAGGGCGCAGGTTTTCAGGCTTCCGTCAATGCACGCCTCGCGTCCGGTGCCTGCGTGGGGTTCTGCCATCTGCGTGCGCAGGTTCAGCCGCCAGAGTTGGTGCGAGCCAGCCATCGCGATGTAGAGCGTATCGCCTATCAGCACCAGGTCCCACGGCGAGTTGAGCGCGGTTTCACGCCCCTTGCCAGCACGTGGTGGATAGACGCGGCTCTGCTCACCCGTGCCTGCCAGGGTTTCCACCATGCGTTTGCGCAAATCGGCTTTGCGAATCGCGTGGTTGTCGGTATCGGCGATGTAGAGCGTGTCGGTGTCAGGGTCATACGCCATCCCCTGCGGATTGTTGAAACGCGCTTTCTCGAACGCGCCGTCCTCCAGCCCTGGCATGCCAGCGCCGATAACCATTTCAATCCTTCCGTCCTTGAGCGATGCCACCAGCACGCGATGGTGATTGGAGTCGGCGATGAACAGGCGGTTCGTGCGCTCATCCGCCAGCACCTTGCCCGGAAAGCGCAACACGGTGCGCGCCTCTTTGTCGCGCTCCAGTTTAAAACTCAACGCTCCGCGCTTGAGCGTGCCTTTCGCCTCAGCGGTTTGAATCGTCTGGGCAATCGCGCGGTCAAAGATGTCGTAAATCCCCTCGCCGGAATGGTAGCCGACGATTTTGCCGCTGGGGTCAATCAGCACCAAAGTGGGCCACGCGCGTACCGCGTACTGCTGCCACACCTGCATCTGGCTGTCGTTGACTACGGGGTGTTCGATATCGTAGCGCAGTATCGCTTGGCGAATGTTCTCAGTCTCTTGCTCTGTGAAGAACTTAGCCGAGTGAACCCCGATAACCACCAACGCATCGGCGTATTTGCGCTCCAGTCTCTTCAGGTCGGGCAGGATGTGCATACAGTTGATGCAGCAGTAGGTCCAAAAATCGAGCAGGACGACTTTCCCACGCAGTTCACGCAGAGTGAGGGGGCGGTCGGTATTGAGCCATTGCAAACCTTCGGGAAATTCGGGCGCGTTGAGTGTGCCTTCCATTTTTTGAGCCTCCTGGGGGATACGCGGCTGACTGCGCCAGAGGAGCTGCCACAGCGCAAGCACGGCAATACTTACCAACGCCAGCATCACAACGCTGGTTTTCATAGTGGTTGAATTGTACCTGTCCCTGCAGACTCATTGCACCGTTGTGGTGGAGTATACTCGCATGGGGTATGCTATCGCTATGCTACGCGCGACGCTCTTGGTGGGACTCGGCGGATTTTTGGGGGCGAACTTGCGCTACTGGTTGGGCGGCTGGATTGCGCAGAAGTTGGGCATACTGTTCCCCATCGAGACGATGCTGATTAACATCACAGGCTCGTTTCTGCTGGGATTGTTTATGACGCTCGCGTTGCACTACACATGGTCGCCCGAATGGCGACAGGTGATCGCCTACGGTTTTATCGGCTCGTTCACCACCTATTCAACCTATGAGTACGAGAGCCTACGCCTGCTGGAAGAGGGGCTGTGGCTTAAAGCGGGGCTGAACCTGTTTGGTAGCCTGATCTTGGGGCTAATCGCGGTGATTTTGGGCGTTGCACTGGGGCGTTGGCTGATTGGAGGTACGGAGCCGTGAAAATCGAAGGTCACGCAAAACTGTTGCGCATCTACATCGGCGAGGCGGATAAATGGCACGGACAGCCGCTCTATATGGCGATCCTACTCAAAGCGCGTGAGATGGGCATGGCGGGCGGCACGGTGTTTCGTGGCATCGCGGGCTACGGTGCAAACAGCGTCATTCATACGGCGAACATCCTACGCCTCTCGGAAGACCTGCCCGTGGTCATCGAAATCGTGGACACCGACGAGAAGATACGCGCGTTCCTGCCTGCTCTCGACGAGATGGTCCAGGAAGGGCTGATTCTCCTGCGCGAGGTGGATGTCGTCAAGTATGTGGGGAGAAGCGGTTAGGTATATTCTACTTTGATGCATCACGACGCGCTTACGCCGTGGATAGAAACCGCGCCTTTTGAAGTTCGCTATGCAGAGACCGACGCGATGGGCGTGGTGTACTATGCGAACTATTTGGTGTGGTTCGAGGCGGCGCGAGGCACTTTCTGCCGCGCCTACGATATCGACTATGTTGCCCTAGAAAAAGACGGCACGCCCGCCGCGGTGGTGGAAGCGTATTGTCGCTATCGCGCCCCCGCACGCTATGGTGATCGGATTATCACGCGCGTGCGCCTTACGGAGCTGAAGGGGAGCAGCATGCGCTTTGAGTACGAGATTCTCAACGCGGACACCCGCCAGTTGCTCGCCGAGGGCTGGACGCGCCATGTGTGGATTAATCGCGCGGGGAAACCCACGCGCTGTCCTGAGGTGATTCGGCAACGGGTGGCGCAGACGAACGCCGCGCGTTCAGACTGAAATACGCGACCGCTCCCCACAGAATACCAATCAGTGCACCAGCGACGACATCCGAGGGGTAATGCACCCCGCGATAGACGCGCGACAGCCCCACCAACCCTGCCAGTAGCAACGCGCCGTAGCCCCACCAGCGGAAGCGCGTGCGATAAGTCAACAGAAACACCCAAAACGCGAGCGCGAACGCGGTGGCTGTGTGCCCCGACGGGAACGAGTTGTGAAAGATACGCTCATCAGGGGCGACAATCGCGTCGGGTAGATTCGACGGACGCAGGCGCGGCACGAGGCGTTTGAGAATCTGCGCCGTTATTCCGCTCCCCAAAAACGCCATCACGGCGGGCAAAAGCACCATCTTGACGCCCTCGCCCCACGCCGAACGCCGTCGCGCCGCCCAACCCGACGCCATCAACACCCCTAATAACTGTACCCAGCCCAGCCCCAGACTGGTAATCAGCCACATCACGGGGTCAAGCAGCGGATGGCTTAGCCCGTGATTGATACGGAAAAAGAGTTCACGATCCCAAGAAAGCAGATAATCCATCAGAATAGAGCCATCCGACCGAAGCCAATATATTTCGCTTGGCTTAGCCGATCAATGCGTTGGAGCATGTCCTCAAAACACAAGTGATGTTCCTGCATGTCGCCGCGGATGACGGGGTCGATGGGCAGGATAGGCGAGTCGTTCACATGCACGCTCAGGGCGCGCGCGTGTCGGGCGAACTCGAACGCCTCGGCGATATCGCGCGTGTAGATGGACAGCCGCAATCCGATAGTAAAGCGATTGATTTGGGAGAGCAACTCTGCAAGCGACTTGTAGGCATGCAAGAGCACGACGGGTCCGAACACAGCGTCGGTATAGAGTTTGCAATCGGGGGGCGTGTCCACCAGTACGGAGGGCAAGTAGAAGGGCGGTTTGGCTTGCGCCCCTGTAAGGGGTTTCGCACCCTGCGCTATCGCTTCCTGCACCCACTGTTCGACGCGTTGGAGCGCATGTGGGTGAATCATGGGCGGCAATGTGGTCTGCTCATCCAGCGGGTCGCCCCAGCGCAACGCCGCGACGCGCTGCAGTAGAGCCTCCTTGAATGCTTCAAAAATGCGTTCGTGAACCCATACATGCTGGATCGAACTGGACGACTGCCCTGCCATCATAAAGCCGCAACAGGCGACCACTTCCGCGCCCTGTTCGGGGTCAGCCGTTTCGGTAGCGACAAGCCCGCCGAGGGCGTCCAGTTCCATCTCGATTCGTTTCGCGCCCGCTTGGGCAGGTAGGTTCAACCCGACCTCGCGGCTACCGGTGAAGGTGAGAATCTGAATCAGGGGGTGCGCGGCGAGCGCGTGTCCCAACTCCTCGCCTTTGCCGGTCAAGATGCTCAACGCTTCCGGGGGCATCCCCGCGCGATAGAGCAACAGCCCGAGCCGAAGCACCGTAAGCGGGGCTTCGGTCGACGGCTTAAGGATAATCGCGTTCCCTGCGGCGATGGCAGGCGCGGTCTTTTGCGCGGCGTGCGCCAGCGGGAGATTGAACGCCAGAATCGACGCCACGACCCCCATCGGCTCGCGCGCCCAGAACCCGAACCGCGAGGCGCCATCAGTAAACGATTCTGGGGGGAACTGAGCCGCACGGGGATGATGGCACGCTTCCGCTGCGAGGTCGAACACCATCGCGGCACGCTCCACCTCTATCCGCGATTCGCTAATCAGTTTCCCTGTTTCCAAAGTGAGAAGTGTTGCCAGCGATTGCCGCTCCTGACGAATCAACTCGGCGACATGCTTGAGAATCGCGGCGCGTTGACTGAGGGGGATGGCGCGCATCTTCTCCGCGCCATGACGCGCCAGCGTGACCGCTTGGTCTCCATGCATGGCGCTGCCCCGCGCGACATGGTCTACCGGCTCATGGGTGTAGGGGTTCAACACCTCCAGCCACTCCTCTGCCCCTACCAGATGTCCGCCAATGAGCATCTTTTGCATTATGCACCTCCAGCGTAGGCGATGGCTTCAATTTCCACTTGCGCTCCTTTCGGCAACGCGCTGACCTGAACCGTCGCCCGTGCAGGATAAGGGGGGCGAAAATAGGTCGCATAGACCGCGTTCATCTCCGAAAACATCGTCAAGTCGGTCAAGTAGATGGTGGTCTTTACGACACTGTCCAAGTTCAGTCCCACCGCTGTGAGCACCGCCTGAAGATTCTGAAGCACTTGCCTAGTCTGCGCAGCAATACCGCCTGGAATCAGTTCGCCTGTGCAGGGATCAATAGGAATCTGTCCCGAGATAAAAATCCAGTCGCCGACGCGCGTCGCCTGCGAGTAGGGCCCAATCGGTGCGGGCGCATCGTGAGAGAGTATCTGTTGTTTGGTCATCGCCTCACCTCGCAGAAACAGTATACCTGCTGCTGTCGAGGAAGAAGCCGGGGAACCCTCCGAAGTTATGGGGAAACCGCTAAGCGGTTTTTTCTTCCGTGCGTTGGTGGGCGTTGCGTTCGGCGCGGTTCTTGCGCACATTCGAGAGGGAGACGCCCACCCGTCCCAAGATATGGGGGCGCGCCTCCCCTGTGAGCAGGTCGCTGAGCAACCGTCGTAGATGGTCAGCGTCCACATTTTGCATCCATGCGCCATCCACAGCGACCGTAATCTGCCCCGTTTCCTCCGAGACGATAATCGAGATACAGTCCGAATTTTCTGTGATTCCGATCCCGGCGCGATGGCGGGTATGCATCGTATGGGGGATTTCGGGGTTCTGGCTGATTTCTGGGAAGTAGACGGCGGCTTCCACGACCTGCGATTTCCGCAAGATGACCGCGCCATCGTGCAGCGGCGAGCCCGGATAGAAAATCGTGCGCAATAGCGGGGAGGTCGCCTCCGCCTGCAACTCGATGCCGTTCCCTTCGGCAACGCGGTCTTTGCGTTCCCACACAATCAGAGCACCAATCCGATCGCGCGCCATCTGTTGCACCGCACTGACCACCTCGTTAATGGCTCGCTGGATAGGTTCCGAGCCAGAGGGAACACTCAAGCTACTGCGCCAGAAGTCCACACGCCCGATGGTCTCCAACACGCGGCGCAGCTCCGGAAAAAACAGAATCACCAACGCCACGGGTCCCAGCGTCGTCATCCGATCCAGCAGCCAGTGGATGGTTTCCAGTCCCAGCGCGTCGCTTAGGTACAGCGCCAACACGAACACCAACAGCCCGATTAGCACCTGATACGCGCGTGTGCCCTTCGCCAGCAACAGCAGCCGATAGATGAGGAACGCCACCAGCAGCGTATCGATGGCTAAAATCACCCCACGCGCCGCAGCATGCTCCGCTATCCGTAGCCAATCGCTCAACTTCTTACCCCGCCCATATATTATGCACCATTCGAGAGAAAAACATGCAACCGCCTCCTTCAGGTATACTTCGGACGCCAATCAGGAGAGTTCGCTATGACAACAATCCGAGCCACAGTCTGGGACGAGAATCCACCCCATGTCGACAAAACCCTCTACCCCAACAGCATTCGTGGAGCCATTGCGGAGGGGTTAGCGAAATTAAACGACGGTACCCTGGAAATCCACACGGCGCATCTTGACGAGCCCGAGCAGGGCTGTAGCCTTGAACGCCTGCGTGCGACCGATGTGCTCATTTGGTGGGGGCACATTCGCCACGGTGAGGTATCCGACGAGACCGCCGAGCGCATTCGTCAGCGCGTGCATCACGAGGGCATGGGGCTGCTGGTGCTCCATTCGGGACACTACTCCAAGCCGTTTCAGCGCACGCTGAACTGCACCGGACATCTCAAAGGCGGTTGGCGTGAGAAACATCCCGCCGAGCCAGAGCAGATTCGCGTGTGCGCACCGCACCATCCAATCGCCCACGGCATCGAGGACTTCGTGATAGAACACGAGGAGATGTACGGCGCGCCCTTCGATGTACCCCCACCGCTGGTCGTGGTGTTTCAGTCCTACTTCCCAGAGGGCGGCGAGTACTTCCCGTCGGGACTCTGCTGGACGGTAGGCGACGGCATCGACCCGAACTTCACTTCGGGACCGGGCAACGGCGTCCATCAGGGCTACGGCAAGGGGCGCGTGTTCTACTTCCGCCCCGGACACGAGAGCGTACCGACCTATCATCATCCGATTGTCCAGAAAATCCTCTACAATGGGGTGCTTTGGTGCGCGAAGCGAACCGGCTAATCGACCTGCGCTCGGATACGGTGACCCAGCCCACGCCTGCGATGCGTCGTGCGATGGCGGAGGCGGAGGTGGGTGACGATGTGCTGGGCGACGATCCCACCGTGCAGCGTTTAGAGGAGACCGCCGCCCAGCGCGTGGGTAAAGAGGCGGGCTTATTCACCCCCAGCGGCATCATGGCAAACCTTGTGAGCCTCATGACGCTCACAGCGCGCAATGAGGAAGTGATTCTGGGCGACCAGTCGCACCTGTACACCGCCGAGGTGGGCGGGTTGGGTGTTTTCGGGAATGTGTTTTTACATGTGCTGCCGAACCTACCCGACGGCACGATCCCCATCAATCGCCTTCGGGACGCAATACGCGACGCTGTCTACACCCCCAAAACCCGCGTGATTAGCCTTGAGAACACCCACAACCGCTGCGGCGGCGCGGTGCTGCCGATAGAGTATCTCTACCAGGTCGCCGCGTTGGCGCGGGAGCGGGGGGTGTGGCTCCATTTAGATGGCGCGCGGATTTTCAATGCCGCCGTCGCGCTGGGGGTGGACGCCGCGACCATCGCACAGCCGTTCGAGGTGGTGAACTTCTGCTTCTCTAAGGGGTTGGGTGCGCCGGTCGGCTCGATCGTGTGCGGCAGTCGGGCGTTCATTCAAGAGGCACGGCGCACCCGTCGGATGCTGGGCGGCGGAATGCGTCAGGCAGGCGTTTTGGCAGCCGCCGCGCTGGTCGCCCTCAACGAGATGATCGACCGCCTCGCCGAAGACCACGAGAACGCCCGTATCTTGGCGGAAGGGCTGGCGAACATTGCGGGCGTCCTCATAGAACCTGCCCGCGTGCAGACGAATATCGTGATTTTTGAGTTAGACCCTGCCACTGGCTGGACAAGCTCAAGTTTTCAGCAAGCGTTGCAGGCGCGCGGCGTGTTGCTCTCCCTTTCCGGGACACGCTTACGCGCCGTGACCCACTACGGGATTACCCGCGCCGATGTAGAGCGCACTCTGGCGATAATCCAGCAGACATTGAGGTCGGGTTAGTCCGCATCACATGCAGCGCGCACAGCATCCAGCGCGCGCTGTACCCCCACCGTGGGCACGACCCCGCACCCTGGCGCAGGGCGAATGCGCCACTGTGAACCCTCCCACGCAATCTCAATCCAAAAGTGCTGCGTCAAGTCGTCCTCCACAACGACCACGCGCGTCATCGCAATCTGACGCACCGGATCGTAGCGGGTCTCTTTGAAGACCACATGCACCTCTTCATGGATATCGATGGGTTGAAACCGCTCTAGATCAAAACTTTTCACTCGATGGGTTTCCATAGGCACATCCTCTCTAAGCGGTATCTCGCAGTGCTGGATTTTCGTGAGCGTCAACTCGTAGAATCGCGTTTGTCCTGCTGCACGCCATTTCTGTTCGTACTTAGTGTTCACCTGGGGCGGTACCGTGCGTGCATACGCGAGGAACCCGGTATCTGTCAGGTTGCCCAGCACCCACTGGAAATACTCCTCGTGGTCGGTGAGCAGATAGAACTCACCGTTGGGTTGCAGGCGGCTGTTGATGAGCTGGAGTTGCTGCTGGTCAAACAGGCGATGCTTGTGATGGTGTTTTTTGGGCCACGGACAGGGGAACAGCGCGTAGACGCGCGTGAGGCTCTGAAGTGGGATTGCGCGTCCCAGAATCGGTCGCGCGTCGCCCAGCAATATGCGCACATTCGTTAGCCCTGCGCCCGCGATTTTGCGCAGGGCGCGTTGCACCCCTTCCCACTCCAACTCGATGCCCACGAAATCGTGTTCGGGATGCTGCTGCGCGCGCGCCGCCAAGTAATCGCCATTCCCAAAACCGATTTCGAGTTCCAAGGGCGCGATGCGCCCGAACACCTGCGCCCAGTTGAGGGGACGCGCTTGCTCGCGCCAGAGGATGAACGGCTTCAATGAACGGTAGTATGCACGCACAGGCTAAATTAAACCCCTCTGCACCGCTAACAACGCCGCCTCCGTACGGGAGTTGACTTGCAACTTAAACAGGATGTTGGTGATGTAGTTCTTAACCGTCTTCTCTGTGAGGTACAGTTGCGCAGCAATCTCTCGGTTGCGCTTGCCTTCTGCCAAAAGACGCAACACTTCCATCTCGCGAGCAGTAAGTTCGCACAGCAAGTCGGGCGCTTTTTCCACCGTGGAGCGCATCCGCTGGAACTCTTGAATAACGCGCTTGGCGACGGCGGGATGCAGGAGCGACTCGCCGCGCGCCGCCACATGGATACCCTCAATAATCTCCGAGACAGGACTATCTTTGAGCAAGTATCCCAGCGCGCCTGCTTTAATTGCCTCGAATACATGTTGATCGTCGCCGAAGATTGTCCAAATAACAACTTGCACATTGGGCAAGGCGCGTTTGATGCGTTTAGTCGCCTCGATGCCGTTGAGACGGGGCATCTGAATGTCCATCAGAACGACTTGCGGTTCGAACTGCATCGCCATCTGCACCGCCTGCTCGCCGTCGCTGGCAATTCCAAGCAGGTCGATGCTCTTCTCGTACTCCACAATCTCTCGAAAGGCTTCTTGTAAGCGCACATCGTCTTCCGCCAGAACCATTCTTATTGCTTCCATAGTTCCCCCCGTAGCGGTACGCGGATCTGTACTTTCGTGCCCTGTCCGGGCGCGCTCCGCAGAGTGAGTTCGCCACCCAGCGTGTGAATCCTGTCGCGCATGTTGCTTAATCCCATGCCCTCCGTCGCCGTTTCGGGGTTGAACCCGTTCCCGTCATCCTCCACACGCGCCTCTAACCAATCGCCCTCAACTTGACACACGACCCACAGGTTGTGGGGATTACCGGCATGCTTCATCACATTGCTCAGTGCTTCCTGTAGCACACGCATCAGCATCAACGACTGGAGCGGTGTGAATTCGGGCATCACTTCAGGGCATTCACAGTGCAGTTGCGCCCCGAGCCGTTGGGCGACGCGCTCGGCGGTCTGCTTGATGAACTGGCACATGTCGGTCGTCTCGGGCGCACGCAGCTGCTGGATGGTCTGGCGCGTCTCCTCCAGCGCTGTGCGCAAGATGTTAATCTGTTCCTGAAGCGCATCGGTCGGGTTCGCGCCGTGGGCGCCGTTGACATGCCGCTGCAGCGACTCTAACCCACGAATTGCACTTACCAGATGATGCCCCAAACCGTCGTGAAACTCGCGTGCGATGCGCTCGCGCTCTTGCGCCAGCTCATACTGCTCCCGCAACTCCGCCAGCTCGGTGCGATACTCCACATGGCTACGATACACTTGGTGGATGAGCCAGCACACTAAGCTCAGCGCCGCGACACGATACCAGAAGTCGTTCCAGTGTTCTGTGGGGAGGGGCGCAATCGCCCAACCGTAGCCCACTGCTGTCAACGCGAGCGTGATGAGGAGCACGCGCGTACTCATGACCGCCGACTCGGAAACCAGCAACGCGAAATAGAGCAACCAGACCTGGCTCTCGAACCCACCCGTAAAACGCACCACCAGCGTAATCAAAAAGAGATCCCACGCCACCAGCGGTAGAGACATTCGATACATCACGCGCGGGTCTTTCAGCCCGACCCATGTGCGCGCCATCGCGGAGCCGATTGCCAGCACACTCAACAGCACCAGCTGCGCCCACTCCAGCGTGAACTTCCCAGAGAGCTTGTGGACGATTCCCCAGAGAATGGTGACGCCCACAATCACCCACACCGGCAGATTCACACGGGTGAATCGCCGATATTCGGGCAACTTCGCCATGCCTGCCTCCTATTCTGAAGGCGTGAATCCTGCCTCCTTGATCAACTGCTTCAAGTGTTCCGCCCGCACGCGCTCGCCGTCGAACACCACGCGCACGGTTTTCTGGAGCAGATCCACCTCGACCTGCTGTACGCCGTCCGCGTCATCCAGCGCACGGTGAATGGAGCGCACACATCCCTCGCATTCGATGTCGGGAACTTTCCAAACCTTTTCCTGGAATTGCATACATGGAAATTATACCGCACTGACATAATAAGTGCTGTGTTCGGTTCCGTCGGGCAGTCGCAGGCGCAATCGGAACGCTTCGTCGATGCCTATCGCAATCCCAATCGGTTGTTGGGGCAGGTCTTGAATGATGTAGGCGCGTCCTGCACTGCAGTCGCGGGCTTGCCAAAGCGCGTGTGTCTGTTGCGGTTGCAAACGCCAGAGTTCAGTCAGATTGGCGTGAATGCGCTCGATGAGGTGTTCGGCTTCACCTTGAACCGTTTGCCCATCCAGCGGGGGCGGGGAATCAGCCTCTTCCCCAGACCGGGAGAGCAGCGGGGGGGCAGGACTGTTTCCAATCGCCTGCGCGACAGAGAGGGCGATCCCTTCCAGTTCAGGGGGGAACGCCGTCTGGCGCAGATTCACCCCAATCCCCACAATCGGTACACCGTCTACAATCTCCGCGAGAATCCCGCCCAGCTTGCGGTTGTGAACGACGAGGTCATTAGGATACTTGAGTTGCACGCGGGGCAGTTTGGGGTATCTCTGTTCCAGCACCTGTGCGGTCGCCAGCGCAGCGAGCAGTCCCACCAGCCCCACAGGTTCGGGGACAGGCGTGTTCCAAAGGATAATTGAGGTCAGCAGGCTCTGTCCTGGCGCGTCGTGCCAAGATGCGCCTCGTCTGCCGCGTCCTGCCGTCTGGTGGGCTGCGCAGACCGCATCCCACCGGCGGTCGCCGCGTTCCACCAGTTCCCGCGCCCTGCGCTGGGTGCTGTCGATGGTCTGGTGAAACTCAATACGCACGCTTGTCATCGGATGCGCACACCCACCGCTTGGAGCCACGCCTGCGCGATCAGCGTATTGCCTGCTTCGGAGGGATGCACGCCATCGGGCGCCCAGAAAGCTGGCTCGCGCTTCTTGCTCGCTTCCTTAAATCGCTTATCCAGCGGTACCAGCGTCGCGCCGAACTCACGCGCCAGCGCACGCACAACCTGTATCTTGGGGTCTAAGTCCTCACGCCAATTTTCGCGGTCAGGGGGCGTGTGCAACACAAATGGCTCCATCAGCAGGATTTGTGCTTTCGTGCGCTCGCGCGTAAGTTGCAGCAACGCTCGATAATCACGCTCAAACGCCTCCACAGGCGTGAGATCGCTCGAATCGTAGCGCCGCCAAGTGTCGTTGATGCCGATGAGAATCGAGACAAGGTCGGGCTTGAGTTCGAGGCAATCGGTCTGCCAACGGGCAAGCAGGTCGCGCACGCGATTGCCGCTCACCCCGCGATTGATAAAGCGCAGCCGCCGCTCCGGATAGAGCGCGTTCAGCCAGTTCGCCACGATTCGGGGGTAGCCCCAGCCGAGATGGTCGGGATTTGCTCGCTCGCGTCCGCCGTCTGTAATGCTATCCCCTTGAAACAGGATGAGGCTATTCTCTTTGAGTTGGATGGGCATAGCGTTATTATACTGTACGGCTCCAGTCTGTCGCGGTGCTCAAGTTGGGAAGCGGACTGCGGATTTCAGCCAAGTCTTGCCCTTGCCCACCGCGCCGCCGATTCGCCCGATTCCAGCGCGCCTTCCATATAGCCCACGAACATGCTCAGATAGTCGCCCGCGAATGCGATACGCCCCTCGGGTTGGCGCAGCAGGGGCAATGCTCTCGTGAGGTAGCCCGGCGCGTGGTAGATATAGGCATGCTGGGCATGCGGATCCGCTTGCCAGTCGTAACTGTACGCCGTCAGCACTTCCTCACGACAGCGCGGATACATCGTCTCTAAGGTCTGTAGGCAAAGGTCAATGCGCTCATGGGGTGTAAGGCTGCCCCAGCGCAGGGCAGGCTCGCCCCCCACCCAAAACGAGAGGATCCCCATACCGCCTGCTTGCAGGTCGGTCTCCTCCCAGAGGGCGCTGATTTCCGGTTGGTTGGGGTAAGCGCGTGGCGACTGCTTGCGCCAGAACCGTGTGCGGAACTGAATAAGCGTGCGCACCACCGCGCCCTTTCCCGCCAGCGCGAGCGCGTCGCGTCGCTGGGGAGAGAGCGGCGGCGTCCATTCCAGTTGAGTCAGTACAGGAAACGGCAATGCAACAATCGCGTAGCGCGCCTCGAGGGTGCACGGTTTACCCGCGTGCATGGCGTGGATGCGCACGGCGTCTTCTGTCTGCTCGATTGCCTGCACAGGCGCTTCCAGCAGCAGGTCGCCGCCCTGGGCGGTGAAGGCGTGGGCTAACGCTTCGGGCAGGGTTTCCGCGCCGTCGACAAGGCGATAGATGCCCGCGTCGACCCCTTCGCCGTAGAACGCCTCTTGCGCTGCCACACTCAGAAACGACACATTCTCAGGTTCGGTCGCCTCCATGTTGCGCGTGTAGCGTCTAAGGAACCACTCGCCTGACTGCCACACGCCCTGCCGCAGCGCCCATTCGTACATGCTGACCCGATCCAGAGGTTGTAGTGTTTCGGGGACTTGCCACGGGCAGGCGGGTTCTGGGATATGACGAGCGTGTTCATAGACAGCGTCCCAGAAGCGTCGCCAAGCCTTATAGGCTGCACGCGGGTTGGGCGGCGTGGGAGACACCCCCCAGAAGTCGGGACGGGTCGAAATGCGCAAGTCGAACTGCTTCGCTAAACCGAGAACGCGTGTGTGATTGGAATCGATAAACTCGGGACCCAGCTCGGCATGCTGCGCGTCCAGTCCGTCGCGCCATGTGCAGACGCGCCCACCTACACGCCCACGCGCCTCCACAAGACACACAGAGTAGAACGACTCACGAAGAAGATAAGCCGCATACAGCCCAGCCAGACCAGCCCCAATCACAACACAGTCATAGCGCTGGTTAGGACAATCATCCATAGTCTCACCCAGATTAACATCACCATGATACCCGCTCATAAGGTACAATCTCCACGAGGAGCGAACAACCATGAGCGTAATCGACTACACTGACCTCGTGCGCCGACAGCGGACGGCAAGTTTGGCAGAAGTAGACCCCGAAATCTACGCCCTCATCCAAAAAGAGACCGAGCGTCAGGAACAGAATCTGGAGCTCATCGCCTCCGAGAATATTACCAGCCGCGCGGTGCGGGAAGCCGTCGGCTCCGTGATGACCGACAAATACGCCGAGGGCTATCCAGGCAAGCGCTACTATGGCGGTTGCGAGTATTACGATGCAGTAGAGAACCTCGCCATCGAGCGCGCGAAGCGCTTATTCGGCGCAGCGCATGCGAATGTTCAGCCCCATTCCGGCGCCAACGCGAACATGGCGGTCTATTTCGCCGTGCTGCAGCCCGGCGACACGATGATGGCGCTCGACCTCGCTCAGGGCGGGCACCTGACCCACGGCAGTCCCGTGAACTTTTCGGGCATGCTCTACAAGGTAGTCCATTACGGTGTGCGGCGCGACACAGAGCTCATCGACTACGACCAGCTGCGCGACTTAGCGCGTCAACATCGCCCCAAGCTCATCGTGGGAGGCGCGACGGTCTACCCGCGCGAAATCGACTGGGCAACGATGCGCGCCATCGCCGACGAGGTGGGCGCGTACCTGATGGCAGATATTGCGCACTATGCGGGACTCATCGCAGCGGGGGAATATCCCTCGCCCGTGCCTTACGCCGATTTTGTGACCACCACGACCCACAAGACGCTGCGTGGACCGCGCGGCGGGCTTATCCTGTGCAAGCAAGAGTACGCCCAGCAAGTTGACAAAATCGTGTTTCCGGGGCTGCAGGGCGGACCGCTGATGCACCAAATCGCCGGCAAAGCGGTCTGCTTCCACGAGGCGTTGCAGCCCGAGTTCAAGATATACCAGCGTCAGGTGAAAGCAAACGCGCGCGCCCTCGCCCGCGCATTACAAGAGGAGGGATTCCGACTCGTCGCGGGCGGCACCGACAGCCACAAGATTTTGATCGACCTCACGCCGCTTGGCGTTACGGGGAAGCTGGCGCAGCAAGTCTTGGACAGCGTGCATATCACCACGAACAAAAACATGATTCCTTACGACACGCAGAAGCCGTTCGTGACGAGCGGTCTGCGCGTGGGCACGCCCGCCGTCACGACGCGCGGTATGCGTGAAGCGGAGATGCCCGTCATTGCGCATCTCATCGCCGAAGCGTTGCGCCATTATCAAGACGAGAACGCCCTCAACGCTGTGCGCCAACAAGTGCGCGAACTGACCGCACGCTTCCCTGTGCATACGCTCTGAGCTGTTGCGCAGCCGCAGTCGACGGCAGCCACAACTTGCATGGGGGCTTTGTGGGGATCATCTCCACGCTACTGCAGCCGCCACTGCGGTAGCACTCGCCTGCCCTTGCCGTGAAAGGGTAAGCGTTTCTTATAGACGCCACGCCTATAGAGATTCCTGCCGAATCAGCAAGGTAATTGCGAAACTCGGACAACTCGTACCAGCTGGAGCCAATCTTTCCCTTCGGTCGCCGCGAGCAGCGTTTGAATCTCTTCTTTGTTCAAGAAGGTGTCGGCTCCACAGGTGCGTTCGGGCGCGGAACGCGCGCCATCGGGTTCGTAGGAATCAGCGACAGCTCCAGAATCTCCATCAGTGGGTTCTGTCGTGTGGGAACCACTTGCAAAAATCCCCTGTGTTGCATCAGAGGCTCCTTCGCAGGGGTGGGTGGAACGCAATCTATTGTGTATGTTTGCGAAGGCGAATACCGCAGGTTCCGCTGGTGCCCAGGGCGGGATTCGAACCCGCACGGGTTGCCCCAGAGGATTTTAAGTCCCCCGCGTCTACCGTTCCGCCACCTGGGCTGACGCGAAATTATACCTTAGGAGCGCGCACCTTCGCGTCCCCCCAGAGTAGGGGGGATTTTGGAAAGACTACGCGCTATTAGGGCTGCGTCCGCACGGTGACGGTATTGCTCGCCTGCGAGGCGTTCCCACTGGCGTCCACCGCACGCACATAGTACTGGTAGGGGGTGTCGGGGTGCAGCCCTGCGTCGGTATAGGTGGTTTCCGCGGCGAAGGTGGTGCCGATTCGGCGGAACTTACTCTCGTGCGGCGCGCGTCGCCAGATTTCGTAGTAGACCACCTTATCGTCGTCGGTGGAGGCGTTCCAGCGTAACACGGCACGGAACGACGACGGCGACTGCCCTTGCAGATTCATCGGGCGCGTGGGGCGATTCTTATCGGGCGGGTAGACGGCGGTCGCGATGGCAATTGGCGGCGCCTTATCGCTGGCTAACCACGCCTGATAGAGCTGCTGCCCCCAGTTATCAGTGGTGTTCGCATCGCGTAGAAACTCCACATATTCGCGCGTCATCACTTGGAAGTAGAGCGTCGCGCGCACTTTGACCGTGCCAGGAGGCAGATTGTACGCCGTATCATCCCAGAACTGCCCGTCGCGATAGTTCGCCCCTACAGGCGCGATGTTGAACTGCTGGAATCGGCTGCGGCGGAACCCCTGCGGCGGGATACGGTTGTCGCTTATCACTTGGTTCGCGCGTATCATGTGGAAAGTGGGCGTACCGTTCTCCGCCAGCTTCACGCGATAGACCTTCGCCTGCGGATCTTCGACGAGGGTTGCCGTGTTGAAGTCATAGCGTCCCGACTCGGCAATCACATTGCCGTTGCGGTCGATGAACTCCACATGGAGCCACGCGCGGCGCGATTCAGGGTCGCCGCTGGGAAACTTATGCCCCGTACGGTTGTACACGCGGAACACGATGGGGTTGCCCGCTTTGGGATACTCGATTATATTCAACTTAGCAGCAGTGCGTAAAAAGTCGATCGTACGGTTCCGCCCTGCAATCAACGCGTCTAACGCACGCTCGTCATAGTTCCAGAACATCGGCAGGATTTGCGGAACCCAATAGTTGCCCCCAAGGAACCAGTGCTGCGCTAAGTCTGGGTGCACGGGGAGGAATTCGAAGCTTGCTGCCTTCCCTGGGATAGGCGGCATATGGCAGGTTTGGCACTCGATGCCCCGTCGGGCAAAGTCGCTCAGTTTCCACTCGCTATAGATGCGGTCGATGGGGAAATATTCGTGCGGCGCTTGGGTGCGTGGGTCTTGCGCCAGCAAGGGATTGCTTACATCATGACACACACCGCACAGACTGCTGCTCTTGTGGAAGGGGGAATAGCGCCACTCGTGGTTCGCCAGCGAGTCCTCGCGCGGACCGCGCTTTGCTGGTTCGGGGCTAATCACATACATGCCGTTCCCGATCCCGGGCACGGGCATGTCGGAGAGTTGCTGCCCCTCCTCGCTTCGAGGGTCTACCATGCGATGGCAGTTGTCGCACTGGACACCGTGCAAATCGTCGTGTTCGAAGTTCGAGCCGTCATAAGGAACGGAGCGTCCTTCCAGCCATGCGCTGGGCGAGTGGCAGCGCCAGCAGAACTGCCCAATCCCTGGCGCATCTTGCTCGGCAATCGTAAGGGCGGCGCGAAACACAGGATCACGCGCCGCCTGCGCCATCATCCCACCCATCCACTGGAAATGCATTTCGTGTTCGCTTGTGAAATTCGGATCAGGCCCCTCGCCCGTGTCGGGATTATAGGCATACTGGCTATTGCCATGACAATAAGAGCATAACTCCGCAGATTGAAAATGATAGCCTCCCGGATTTGGTTGAGATCCTGGAAGGTGAAAGTCCCCGCCGCCCAACGCCATTAGAACTGCAACAGGGATGCAATACAACCCCACCATACCTGCTCGTCTCCATTTCTTCATCGATGGTTCGCCTCCGTGAGTATTATAGCACATTTTGCCGTACCCACGCCCAACTTGCCCAAGCGGAAGCATCGCTCAGTTGTACCATCGCCCCATTTCGGCAGGTCGCGGCGCAGTGGTCGGTCCTAAGGGCGTCGATACACGCCGCAGTTGGTATCCTAATTCATATGCAATCCAATCTGTTCGTCAGCGAAGGATCACCGGCGCATTTGCCGCTTGCGACGCGCATGCGCCCGCGTACCTTAGACGAGTATGTGGGGCAGCGACACATCCTGGCGGAAGGTATGCCCCTGCGCCGCGCTATCGAACAGGGCGCGCTGGGGTCGGTGATTCTCTGGGCGCCGCCGGGCTGCGGTAAAACGAGCCTTGCCCATCTCATCGCCCACTACGCCAACGCCTATGTGGAATCGCACAGTGCGGTCTCCATCGGCGTCGCCGAGATTCGGAAAGTCGCCGAGCGCGCCCGTCAACGCCTCCACACCACAGGGCAGTCTACCCTCCTGTTGCTGGACGAAATCCACCACTTCACCCGCACGCAACAAGACTCGCTGCTGGGCTATTTGGAGGACGGCACCTTCACCCTCGTGGGTGCGACGACCGAGAACCCGTTCCTAATACTGAGCAACGCTCTGCTTTCGCGGGCGCGCGTGTTGACCTTGCAGCCGCTCTCGGAAGACGAACTGCGCCTGCTCATTGAGCGTGCCCTCCAAGATGCCGAGCGTGGGCTGGGCGGACGCGACTTGAGTATAGAACCCGATGCGCTGCAGCACCTCATCCGTTGCGCGAACGGCGACGCACGCCTCGCGCTGAATGTGTTAGAGACCGCCGCCCTGCAGACGCCTGACGGGGGAACAATCCCAATTGCCCTCATCGAGCAACTGCTCCAGAGACCGATGCTGCGCTATGACCAGCAGGGCGACTCCCACTACGATACGATTTCGGCGTTCATCAAGTCGGTGCGGGGCAGCGACCCCGACGCGGCGTTGCACTATCTGGCGCGGATGTTGGTGGCGGGCGAAGACCCTCGCTTCATCGTGCGTCGCCTGCTCATCTTAGCCAGCGAGGATATCGGCAACGCGAACCCGACCGCGCTCATCCTCGCAACGGCAGGCGCACAGGCAGTGGAGCGCGTCGGCATGCCCGAAGCGCAGATTATCTTGGGGCACCTAACCACCTACCTCGCCTGCTCGCCCAAAAGCAACGCGAGTTATCGGGCAATCAAGCGCGCCATGGACGATGTGCGCAACAAACCGCTCCCACCGATCCCAATGCACCTACGCAACGCGCCCCACTCTGGAATGCGCGCGCTGGGCTACGCAGAAGGCTACAAGTACCCCCACGACGACCCGCGCGGCTGGGTGGAACAACAGTATCTGCCCGAAGGCGAATGGAGCGTGCCCTACTACCTCCCAACCCCACACGGCGCCGAGGCGAAGATCCGAATTCGCGGGCACGAGGAAACGAAATAAGAACGCAGGCACACGACTCGCACCGTGCCGTATGGCGCACCAGAATCGTGCCCTTGTGCAGGAATCACGCCTTTGCCTTCGAACTCTTAACAACCACACAGGGGAACCTTTGTGGAACGATCTGCGTATTAGCCATACCAAACGACTGTCCTTGGACAAGGAGGCATTGCAATGACGCATTTTGAACCCGACCGAATCTATTTGACGGAAGAAGGCTTCAAGCATTTGGAGGCAGAACTGCGCCGCTTGCAAACGGTGGAACGCATGCGAATCGCGGAGGCGTTCCGCGCCCACAAGGAACACGGCGAGTTCAGCGCCGAAGACACCGAACTGGAGAGCCTCAAGAACGAACAAGCCTATGTCGAATCGCGCATTCAGGAAATCCGCGCAATCCTGCAGAGTGCGACCATCGTGCGCAAGGAAGATGTTCCCACCGACTATGTGGGCATCGGCTCCTATGTGAAAATCGAGGATGTGAATACGGGAGAGCAGCGCGAGTTCCGCATCGTGGGCGCAACGGAAGCCGATCCCGAGCATCATAAACTCTCGTACCAAGCCCCGACCGCCAGCGCGTTGATCGGACACAAAGTGGGCGACGAGGTGACTATTCACCTGCCTAAAGGCGACGCGCGATTCCGCATTCTGGAGATTCGCAAGTAGCGATGCGCTTCGCGACCCTGCAAGCAGCCCCCCAAGCACCTCCTTGCCTTACGGTGTGGTGGGATGGTGCGTGGCGGCGCGTCGAAGGTTGCCGCGATTTTCTGGACTGGCTGCGCCTTCCAGAAGCCGAGCGCGTTGCGCGACTGGCACATCTCGGCGAGCCGATGGAACCTGCGCTCTATTGCCCGCCCATTCTCATCCCACCAAGCGTGCGCGACTTCTATGCGTTCGAAGCCCATGTGCGCAACGCACGGCGCAAACGCGGCTACGATGCACCGCCACAAGCATGGTACGAGTTCCCCGCCTTCTACTTTTCCAACCCCGCATGCCTGGTGGGGCACGACCAACCCGTGCGAAAACCCCCAAACACGAACGCACTGGATTTTGAGCTGGAACTGGCGGTGATTATTGGGTGCGAGGGGGGCGATTTCACGCTGCAGGAGGCGGAGTCGGCAATTGCAGGCTTCACGCTGATGAACGACTGGAGCGCGCGCGACATTCAAATGCGTGAAATGAGCATCGGGCTAGGACCCGCGAAAGGCAAAGACTTCGCGACCTCGCTCGGACCCTGGGTTGTCACGCCCGACGAGTTAGACGGCTGGCGCAGCCCTGACCCTGACCACGGCAGTCGCTGGGATATGCGCCTCACAGCGCGCCTCAACGGGCAGGAAATCACCCGCGCCAGCGCCGGGGAGATGTATTGGACTTTCGCGGAGATCATCGCCCACGCTTCGCGCAACACACGGCTGCAGGTGGGCGATGTGATTGGCTCCGGGACAGTCGGCGGCGGCTGCTTACTGGAATATCCCGACGGAACCTACCCGTGGCTCCAACCGGGCGATACGGTCGAACTGGAAGCGGAGGGGATTGGCGTTCTGCGCAACCGGATTGTTTAGTGTCGGGTGGGTTCTTCGTGCGCGGCGCGTTGCAACCGATCGCGCAGCGCACGCGCCAACCCCTCATCGGGCGGCATGGGGCACACAATTGCGTGCGCCTGTTCCGCTTCTAAGGTGCGCAACCCCGCAAACAGCCGTTGCGCGAGCGTCTCCCAGTCGCCCCATGCGCCCCACTCGAAAATGCGCAGGCGTGGGTCGTCGGGCACACGCCAGCCCTCGGGTCGCAACCCACCCACAATCGCATACTGGCTAAGCGCGTCTTTGAGCGTACCGTAGAAAACCTCAGGTTCTGGCACACACAGCAACACTTTGGCTTTGGGCGCGTAGTGGCGTGCGCTCAACCCCGGCGCAGGCAGCGGCTCGCCTTCCGACGCCACGGAGCCCACCACGCGCACCTCGCCGATCACGGCTTCAATCGCCTCTTTCGGAACCCCGCCCGGACGCAGCAGCGTCGGCGGAAAGGTCGTCATGTCGAGTATGGTGGACTCCACCCCCAACGGTGTGGGTCCTGCGTCCAGCACAGCTTCGATTGCGTTCCCTAAGTCGTGCAGCACATGGTCTGCCGTTGTGGGGCTGGGGCGTCCGAACTGATTAGCGCTGGGCGCAGCAATCGGCGTCCCACTGTAGCGAATCAACGCACGCGCCACAGGATGCTGGGGAATCCGTATCGCCACCGTATCGCGCCCTGCCGTTACGACCTCCGAAATCATCTCGCGTTTGGGCAACACCAGCGTTAGCGCGCCCGGCATAAATGTCTGAATCAGTCGCTCCGTCAGTACGGAATGGTCACGGGTGTAGCGTCGGATGGCTTCGGGCGTGTCCACATGCACAATCAGCGGGTCCCAGGCGGGGCGTCCTTTGGCGAGGAAGATGCGCCGCACCGCCTCCGAGTTCAACGCATCGGCGCCCAACCCGTAGACCGTCTCGGTGGGGAACGCCACTAATCCGCCTGCGCGAATAATCGCCGCCGCTTGCTGAATCAGCGGCTTATCGGTCGCTTCGTCGCCTGTCAGGATAAGTCGCTGGGTTAGCATCACCGTTCAGCGGGTTCGTATGATTTTGACGCCTGCCAGCTCTGTGATGGTGCCCGTTGGAGGCAGGCGTTTCGCGATGAACAGTTCCACGCGCTGGATCGGCGGGAACCGCTCCAGAATGGCGGCGCACATCTGCTCCGCCAGCGTCTCCAGCAAGCGCGTGCGTTGCGAGGTACCAATCTGGATGACCAGGCGGGCAAGATCGCCATAGCTCACGGTGTGGCGCAGGTCGTCCGTGAGCCCCGCCTCACGCAGGTCGATATCGACCGTCACATCCACCCAGTAGCGGTGCCCGATTTGCTGCTCCGCGTCGGGCACCCCATGGTAGGCATAGAACTCGATACCCCGCACGATAATCTGGTCCGACGGCATATGCCCGAATTGTACCTACCCACGCTTATGCAGATAGGCTGAGGCGTTTGGCAATCTGCCCGGCTAATCGCGCGTTCGATTCCAACAGCGCGAGGTTGACCTGCACCGTGCGTCCTTCACTGAGCTCCGCGAGGCGTTGGAGCAGCCATGGCGTGGTTGCGCTTCCTGAAACGCCTGCTGCCTCACATTCGGCAAGGGCTTGGTGGAGGAGGGCGTCCACCTCGGCGCGGGCGAGCGCGTACTTTGTAGGCGGCGGCTGTACTACAAGCATCGCAGTTCCCATCTCGCGGTGCGCTCGCCATAACTCAGTTAGTGCGTCTACCTCATGCACAGTTGCATCCACACGCAGCCCTGTATGCGCCGTGTAGAAGCCGGGCAACTCCTCGGTCTGATATCCCACGACGGGCACGCCATAGGTTTCGAGCCACTCGCGCGTGGCGGGCAGGTCTAAAATCGCCTTCGCCCCAGAGCAGACGACCAGAATCGGGGTGCGTGCGAGGGTGGGCAGGTCCCCGCTGAGGTCGCGTCCGTCGCGATGCACGCCGCCAATTCCTCCCGTCGCCATCACCTCGATCCCGGCGCGATGCGCGAGGTACATTGTGGCGGCGACAGTGGCGCCCCCTGTGAGCTGCATCGCGCGAGCAATCCCCAGATTGTGCAGCGCAATCTTGGACGGGGCAGGAGAGTGCGCCAGTTGTTCCAGCTCCGAGTCGCTAATCCCCACGCACGGGATTCCGCGCAACACGGCTACCGTGCATGGTGTGGCGCCCGACGCTCGCACCGCCGCCTGCATGCGGCGGGCAGACTCCAAGTTTTGTGGATAGGGCAACCCGTGTGTGATGACCGCCGATTCCAGTGCGACCCGCGCGCCGCTTGCTATGCGAACCTGCATCGCGTAAAGGATACCTGTTGATCGATGTCCCGAGTTGCTATACAGCCGCCTCGACGCGCTCGGCGTCTTTGAGGCGATCTTCCAGGCGCTCGCCTTGCACCAGCGCCAACGGCAGCACCTCGTCCATATGGCGCACGAGATGGAAGGTCATCTGTCCGCGCACATGGTCTGGGATGTCATCCAGGTCAGGTTCGTTTTCAACCGGCAGGATGACCTCATAGATGCCGGCGCGGTGCGCTGCGATGACTTTCTCTTTGATGCCCCCAACGGGCAGCACGCGCCCGCGCAGTGTGATTTCGCCCGTCATCGCAATATCGCGCCGCACAGGGCGTCCCATGAGCGCGGAAGCCAGAGCCGTTGCCATCGTAATACCTGCCGAGGGACCGTCTTTCGGGATCGCGCCTTCGGGCACATGGATGTGGATGTCGCGATTGCGGTAGAACTCGGGGTCGATGCCGAGGTGCAGTGCGCGGGAGCGCACATAGGTCATCGCGGCTTGCGCCGACTCTTTCATCACTTCGCCCAGGTGCCCTGTGAGCAGCAGACGCCCTTCGTGTCCGGGCACAACGGCAACCTCCACCGCCATCACATCGCCGCCGAACTCGGTGTATGCCAGTCCCATCGCCACGCCGACCTCGTCTTTTTCCTCTTTGACGCCGAATCGGTAGCGCGGTTTGCCCAGAAACTCGGAGACCTGCGCGGCGTCGACAACCACATGTACCTGTTCGCCCGCAGCGACCTGTTTGGCGACCTTGCGGCAGATCGTGGAGAGTTCGCGCTCCAGATTGCGCACGCCAGCTTCGCGCGTGTATTCGCGGATAATCTTAATCAGCGCGTCGTCGGTAATCTGCAGATGCTCACGGGTGAGCCCGTGCCGCTCCAGCACGCGCGGGATGAGATAATCGCGTGCGATATGTAACTTCTCGTCCTCGGTATAGCCTGAGAACGAGATAATCTCCATACGGTCGCGCAGGGGTGCGGGAATGGTCTCCAGTGTGTTCGCCGTCGTGATGAACATTACATCCGACAGGTCGAACGGCACTTCTAAGTAGTGGTCTGAGAACTTATCGTTCTGTTCGGGGTCGAGTGCTTCCAGCAGGGCGGAGGTGGGGTCGCCTCGGAAGTCGTAGCCGAGTTTATCGATCTCGTCGAGCATGAACACGGGGTTGCGCGTGCCCGCTTGGCGTAGCCCTTGAATGATTCGTCCGGGCATCGCACCGATATAGGTGCGTCGGTGTCCGCGAATCTCGGCTTCGTCGCGCACGCCGCCCAGCGAGACGCGGATAAATTTGCGTCCCAGGGCACGGGCAATCGAACGCCCCAGCGAGGTCTTGCCCACGCCCGGCGGACCCACGAAGCACAGAATCGGTCCTTTGAGCGAGCCAGAGAGTTTGCGCACCGCCAGAAACTCCAACACGCGCTCTTTCACTTTCTTGAGCCCGTAGTGGTCTTCGTCTAAAATCTGTGCTGCCTCGTTGATATCGACTCGGTCTTCAGTGCGCTCCTTCCACGGCAGCGAGAGCATCACATCCAGATAGGTGCGAATCACGGAAGCTTCAGGCGAGCCGAAGGGCATCTTTTCGAGGCGGTCGACCTCTTTGAGGGCGCGTTCAGCGATTTCTTCGGGCATGCCCGATTCGGCGATACGGGCGCGATACTCTTCCACCTCAGAGAATCGCTCGTCGCGTTCGCCCAACTCGCGCTGTATGATTTTGAGTTGCTCGCGCAGGTAGTATTCGCGCTGGGTGTCGCCCAGTTCCTGCTCCACGCGATCCTGAATGCGCTGCTTCAGCTCGGCGATTTCCAACTCGTGACGCAACACATGAATCAGCGTTTCGAGCCGCTCTTTAATGGGGATGGCTTCCAGCACTTTCTGTTTGTCGGTGAAGCGCAGCGGCGCGAAGTGAGCAATCGTATCCGCCAATCGCCCCGGCTCTTGCATGTAGGAGATGGTGGCGACCACTTCGGGGGGGATACCGCGCTCATGGGCTGCGATGTCTTCAAACAGGTCCACAGCAGAGCGCATCAGCGCCTCGATATCGGTGGTCAATCGCACTTCGCGTGCGGGAATCGGCTCAATCTGCGCCATAAGATAAGGCTCATCCGCCTGTAGCCCCAGCAAACGCGCACGCTGGATCCCCCGGAATACAATGCGCATCGTGCTGTCGGGCGCGTGAATCGCCTGCAAAATTTCCGCCACAACCCCAACCTCAAACAGATCTTCCAGTCCAGGGTCTTCAATCGTGACATCACGCTGGGTCAACAGCAACATGAGCTTATTCGGCGATTCCAGCGCAGCCTCTACAGCGCGAAGCGACTTCTCACGCCCCACCAACACCGGCGCCAGGGTGTTGGGAAAATACACATTGTCGCGCACAGGCAAAATCGGCAGTGTGTGCGGGATCTCCACGCGCCGCTTGGCGGTGCGCCGTCGCCTGCGCGCAGGCGTCTCCATCGATTCGACTGAAGGTGTCGTCTTCTTCCTTGGCATAGCGTCTACCTCATGCTTATACGCATCAAACGATGTTCAGTTCCTGAATTTCGGGCTCCCATCCACAATTCCTGCTCTAAAACGCAGCCGTGCAGTGCACCGATAGAGGTTTTCAGGAGTGTGGCTTGCTTCCCCAAGTGCCGCTAAAGACGCCCGACAACAGGAATTCCCCGATCCCTACTGAAATTAAACCGCGATGAAAACCGCGGTCATTTTGTGTGCAGGGCACGGGATGCGTTTCTGGCCCTATAACGAAGTGCGTCATAAAGCCGCCACGCCCGTAATGAACCGTCCCAATGTGCGACGCCTTGCCGAGTCGCTGCAACAGGCGGGCATCGAACGGCTGATTGTGGTGGTAGGCGCATTCGAGGCGTCGGTGCGCGCCGCGTTGCACGGGATGAGCCTGCCCATCGCCTTCATCCGCCAAAACCCGCCGTCGGGAACTGCAAACGCCGTGCTGAGTGCGCTACCCCTAATTGGCGAGGAGCCGTTCCTCGTGGCGTATGGCGACATCGTCACGCCCCCAGAAACGCTCCAGCGACTGATCGCACGCCACCAAGACACAGGCGTGCTGGCGACAGTGGTCGCGCAGCCCTACCTACCCGAACATGACCCGCGCGACTGGGTGGGCGCTTATGTCCGCGAGGGGCGGCTGCGTCGGGTAGAAGGACACAGCGCAGACACCAACGCCCGACTCGGTGGGCTGTTCGCGTTCCAGCCCCACATCCGCGACGCGCTGAACGCCCACCCGGGATTGATGACCAGCGTGCCCGTTGGCGGTATGCCCCCGCTGGAAGCCGAACTGGCGCAAACCTTGCAAACCCTCCTCGAACAAGGGCACGACATCCCCGTTGTGGAGCCTGCCGAGTTTCTGGTGGATATGGACAAGCCGTGGCATATCTGGGAAGCCAACGCCCGCTGGCTGGACTATGAGGCGAGCCTGCTGGAAACCGACCGAATCGGCAAAGAGGTTCATATCGACGACTCCGCCGAAATTCACGGTAAGCTTGTTGTGGAAGACGGCGCAACGATTGGCAAGCGTGTGGTGGTTCACGGGAACTGCTTTATCGGGCGCGAGGCGCGGATTGTTAATGGCGCAATTCTGCAAGGGCGCACGGCAATCGGCGCACGCACGCGTGTCAGCGACTACTGCTTGGTCGGCGACGACACCGTGATTGGCAACGGCTGTATCGTCGGGCACGATGCGGAGATCAGCGGCGTGATGCTGGATGGCAGTTTTCTCTTCCATTACTGCGAGATTATGGGCGTGGTAGGTCAAAAGGTGGACATCGGCGCGGCGACCGTGTGCGGCACCCTGCGCTTCGACGACGGCGACACCCTTCATACCGTGCGCGGCAGACGCGAACGCCCCGAATTCGGCGCGAACGGTACCTACTTCGGCGATTTTTCGCGCACAGGCGTCAATGTGATCACCATGCCCGGCGTCAAGATTGGCACGTACTCCTGCGTCGGCGCAGGAATCGTCGTCTACGAGGACATCCCCAGCCGCAAGCTCGTGCTGCTCAAGCAAGAGCTCATCTTCCGCGACTGGGGACCCGAGCGATACGGGTGGTGATTCAGATCTCCGCACCGCGCGACACGGCGACGAAGCCCAGCATCGCATCACACTCCCACAGGCGGTCGGGAGCGTGAGGAGCAAGCATCTCGCGGGTATCGGGCGGCGTGATCTGCCACATCTGAGGTAGTCCCTTCTCCGTATGCCACAAAGTGCGCTCCGCCTGAACGCGCATCTCCTGCAAACGCTGTAGACACCATTGCTCGCGTGCATAATGGGTTGGGAACCGCATACGCAGATAGTAGGAGAACCGCCGATAGTAGTCGGTCATCCAACGCTGCAAATTCTGCCTCAAGTTCTGGGCAATCCGAGGGAGCTGCGAACGCAGTTCTTGATCGGGATTGATATACTGCGCCACAAGCGACGCCAGGTCCCGTTCTCCCCAGAGCGCATCGGCGATGGGCTCCAGATGTTCCCAGCGGTAGACCAGCGGTTCAAGCCATGGTAATCGCTCGCAGCGGAAGTGGAGCGCGCGTTCGTTGTATTCGCGAATGTCGTGTGTGATGTGTTCCTGGGCGGCTCTATAACTCCCGTGGAGTTGATGCAGAGCGTCTTGGAGCCTTTCGACGGCGCTTCGGAACGCCGCCTGCGCCTCGGCGATAATCATCTGTTCGTAGTATTCCTTTAGGGCGTTGGCAAGGTCTGCAGCAAGTTCAGGAGGTACATGGGGGCGACTGGGCACGGCGAATCCCAGAATCTTGCGCGGCGGCGGTTCTTGGATGGCTTTCTCCGCACGTTTGCTCAGGCTCTCTTTACGATTGATGGCGGGACGACTAATCACGAGATGATGAATACCCCATTCGCCCACGCGATTGATTTGTTGTTGCAGTTGGCTAATCACCGTGTTCAAGTCGGGTTTTGGGGCGCTTAGGTAGGCGTGTATGGCTTCATGGATGCTTTGTAGGTAAGCGTCGACTTCCGCGTTGGCGAACTGGTTCATGAGGTTCCGCCAGTGCGGCAGTTTTTCGTTTTGCCACTGCTGTTCCCATTCTTGGATGGATTCCAGCTGGGCACGGTCGGGGTTACGCGGCTGGATGCTGGGTGGACTAAGTTGCGCTGAGACAGCGTATTTGTCGTTGACCTTGATACGCTCGGTTTCGCTCATCGCCCACGCTGAAGCGGCTTTTTCGACCACGGTTCGCCAGAGAGAATTCTCGTCAAGAGAGGGCAGATGCAGAGGCGCTTGGGCGCTTTGCAGGAATGCGCTGAGTGCATCCGCGACAAGTTTATCTTCAAGGGCGCGAAGGACGCGATGCAGAGGCAGCGTGACCAAGCCACAGCCCAGCGTGCTGGACGCAGGTTCGAGTTCGACCACACTGCGGTAGAGCCAATGTTCCCCTTCGAACCGCGCAGCGTGCAGCGCTCCCAGCAGCAAGTAGGCGACGGTCTCACGCAGCTGTTCAGGAGTCATGTTGGAGCCGTCGGAACGCACCAGCCGCATCACATGGAGCTTACCTTCTTGAAACGGCGACGCCATGCGCAGGCGTTCTTGGTGATCAATCAAGATTGCAGGGGGCAGCGGCTCATCATAAGACGGATGTAGTACGATCCAGTGCAGACGGGTGGGGATTAACTCCTCGGCGCGCTCGCAAATCGACCGCAACGCGGCGACCACCTCTTGCGCATGGGCATAGGCGTTGCTATCCACCACCAGAAGCACTTGCTCCAACAGATAGCCTGCTGGAGGACCGACGACCATATCCGCTTCACGAGCGCGGTCGATATTGACCTCAGCACGGGTGGTGTATAGCCAGCGCATCAGCGTCGATTCGAACGGGGCGGAGTCTGCCAAAGCGGGTGCGCTCAACTCGAGATAGTCGCCCTCCTCATACACGCCCAGGGCAGTGATATACCGCGCTGGCGAGCGAAACGCCAACAGCAGCTCGTTCGTCTCTGACAATGCACGGTGCGCCAAGTTCCCAACAGCAATCACTACTGTAGGATAAAACATTTTATCACCACTCCTCCTGAATCCGTAGTAAGCTCTCGCGCTCATCGCGCCAATGGTTTAGCGCGCCATTAGAACTGTTCGCGTACTCGAGCAGCGTTTCTCGATAGTGGTTCCATGCGCGTTGTAATATGTCGCGTTCGATGCGCTCACTGAATTGGCAGTACGCCCTGCGCACCTGAGCGATTTTTGCCTCATCTCGTGTGAACTCTCGCAAAGCAGCGACATAGGAATCGCCTATCTGCGCGGATGGATCTCCTTGCGCATACGCGCCCTGCATTTGGACATCCAGCGTCGGTTGGTCGAGGATGAGTCGCACGGGTCGCTGCGTGATGTATTTAGGACGCCATAGTGGCTGAGAGGGGTCTTGTTCTATGCCGAAGTAGTAGACGCCGTCAATCTCAGCCACATAACCCAAGGCGAGCGCCACTGCCCACCATAATCGCGCCTCGGGATGTTCGGGCGTCAGTCGGGGCAGTTGGCTGAAGCGGTTGTCCAAATGGAGATGCGCCCGCACTTGTGGGTTCTGCGCTCGCTGGCGATAGCTATATTCCATTTGGGCGATGCCCC
>NKPV01000055.1 GCA_002254605.1 Armatimonadetes bacterium JP3_11 | reverse complement strand
GAACAGGATCGCCGCCAAAATGGCGATGATCGCAATCACGACCAGCAACTCAATCAGTGTAAAACCACGACGACTGATCATTGGTTCGAACCTCCTATGTGATGTATGATTCTGCATTATACCCCACTGAGAGGTTCTTGTCAAGGGGGTGCGTGAGAATCCCTGCCGATTCCTATTGAATCCGAGAAAGACGCGGGGATGTACGCACCTCCTAACAACAGCGGCTCCGTTCGGCATCATCCCTGCGGTCTGTATCCCGTCAGCGGGTACAATTGGAGCGTTTAAGGAGGCAAGTTATGGTCGATACAAGCGATTTCCGCAGTGGGCTGAACATTATTTTAGACGACGAAATTCATACAATCCTGGAGTATCAGCAGTCGCATCAGGGGCGCGGCAGCGCGATTGTGCGGGCGCGCCTGAAACGCCTGCGCGATGGCGCGATTTTCGAGCGCACCTTCAAATCGGGCGAGCGGTTCCCACAGGCGTATTTAGAACGCAAACAGATGCAGACCCTCTACCGCGACGGCGACGAATGGGTGGTGATGGATACCCATACCTTCGACCAGATCCATGTGCCCGTGTCGCAATTTGGCGAGGGAGCAAAGTTCCTCAAAGACGGCATGGAGGTCTACCTGCTCTACTTCAACGACCAGATTGTGGGTGCCGATGTGCCCGAGTTTGTCGAGCTGGCTGTCGCCGAGACCGACCCAAACTTTCGGGGCGACACGGCATCGGGCGGCTCCAAACCCGCGAAGCTCGAAACAGGCGCGGTCGTGCAAGTGCCCTTCCATATCGAGGTGGGCGACATCCTCAAGGTCAATACCCGCGAAGGAGTTTATGTCGAGCGCGTGCGCAAGGGCGGTTAGCCGTTTTGAAGGGTCTGTTTCACCTTAGCGGAGAGCTGTGCCATCGTGAACGGCTTCGCAAGGAACTCCACGCCCGGCTTCAGCTCGCCTGCTCGATCGCTCCCAGCTCATGATACCTTATTGCAGAACATATCGCTTTTTGGAGAGTCTATGACTTCGCAGGGTACAATCCCTGTAGCGAGGGTCGTTATGAGAAGGCTAAGTTTCGTCGCAGGCGTTGGGTTCTTGCTCTTACTGGCGTTTGCCGACCGTTCTAGCGTGTCTGTGAACAACCTCCAGGCGCATGTGAAATATCTTGCCTCGCCTGAGTTGGAAGGGCGATTCGCGATTGCTCCAGGCGCGTACAAGGCGGCAGACTACATCGCACGCGTGTTCGAACAGTCGGGTTTGGAACCAAAAGGCACGAACGGCTACTTTCAGGACTGGGAGCTGACGCTGGGGTTCAAACCGGGCAGCGAAAACTATCTTAAACTCAAGCGCGGCAGTGTGTGGGAAGCCCCTGCCGACGCGATTCGCCCTCTAAACCTGACCAGCAACACAAAGGTTGAGGGCGAGTTGGTGTTTGTCGGGTTCGGGATTTCCTTGCCGAATGCTGGGTATGACGATTATGAGAATGTAGATGTGACGGGCAAGGTCGCGGTCATTTTGCGAGGTGCGCCCCGCTTTGAGGGGGTCAGTCAGGACATTCAGCGCGCCGCACGCATCGCGCAGAAGGTGCAGACCGCTATCCAGAAAGGCGCGGTGGGCGTGATTCTGGTGAACCTTTCTGAGAACGACCGGCTGTTGCCCGTCGGGATGCGCGGACGCGCCCCTGCCGCGAATGTCGCCGCCCTGAATGTAAGTGCTTCCGTAGGCGATAAACTGCTGCAACCTCTCGGACTGACAGTCGCCGAGGCAGTCAAGCGCATCAACGAAAGCGGAAAGCCCATGAGCGCAAGCCTCAATGCCAGCGTAGAGATGGCTACCTCGCTTGAACCAAACCGCGGGGTCGCTCGCAATGTGATTGGCTTCATTCCGGGCAACGATCCCCAGCTGCGCGACGAAGTCATCGTCATCGGCGCACACTATGACCATCTCGGCTATGGCGAAGTCGGCTCGCTCGCGCCGGAACCCGGCGAAATACACTATGGCGCGGACGATAACGCCTCGGGCACGGCAGCGATTATGGAACTGGCGCGTGTCCTTGCCCAGAATCGTGAGCGGCTCAAGCGCAGCGTGCTGTTTATTGCCTTCTCCGCAGAAGAGGAAGGCTTGCTCGGTGCAGCCCACTTCGTCCAGAACCCCACTGTGCCGCGCGAGAATATCGTCGCGATGCTGAATTTCGACATGGTCGGGCGGATGACCAACAACCGCGTCTCGGTCAGCGGTGTGGGCACAGCCGCCGAGTGGGAAAGCATCCTCAAAGCGGCGAACACGGAGAACTTGACCCTCCAGCTCAGCCAGTCCGCCTCGGGCGGTAGCGACCACATGCCGTTCATGCGGGCGAATATCCCTGTGCTGTTCTTCTTCACGGGCATGCACCCTGACTATCACCGACCGTCCGACACTTGGGATAAAATCAACTACGAAGGTCAAGCGCAGATTGTTGCGTTGGCGGAGCGCGTGGTGTACGATATTGCCACTCGTCCCGCGCGACTACAGTTCACCCGCCCGCAGCAAACCGAGCCGCAACAAGGCGCACGGCGTGGGTTCCGCGTGCGCATTGGGCTAATCCCTGCCTACTCTGAACAGGAGGGCGTGCTGCTGGAGGGCGTTGCGCCCGGATCGCCCGCTGAAAAAGCAGGGCTCAAAGCGGGCGACCGCATCATCGCCGTGATGGGACAACGCGTCAAAAACATCGAAGAGCTTACCAGCCTCTACGAACGGATGGAAGCGGGCAAACCCGTCGAGTTCACCGTAATCCGCGAGGGCAAAGAGATTAAAATCCAAGTGATTCCCGAAACGCCCTAACAAGGGTGCGATGGCGTTCCCGCCATCGCACGCCCCTATTAACCCTTAGAGAGGTATACTCCAAGCGTATGAAACCCGTTATCGAAGTGCGCAATCTAAAAAAAGACTATAAGATGGGCACGGTCGTTGTCCATGCGCTACGAGGCGTCGATTTGACCGTTATGCCTGGCGAGTTCGTGGCGATTATGGGACCGTCGGGATCCGGCAAATCGACCTTTATGAACCTCATCGGCTGCCTGGATCGTCCCACCGACGGCGAATATTACCTCAACGGCGAGTTGGTGAGTGCCATGAGCGACTCGCAACTTGCCCAGATACGCAACCGCTATATCGGCTTCGTTTTTCAGACCTTCAATCTATTGCCCCGCGTGACGGCGATACGGAATGTGGAGTTGCCACTGCTGTATGCAGGGGTGCGCGACCGCACCGAACGCGCCCGACGCGCTCTGGAAATGGTGGGGCTGGGTGAACGCCTCCACCACAAACCCAACGAACTCTCAGGCGGGCAACAACAGCGCGTCGCCATCGCCCGGGCAATCGTGACCGACCCCGTCCTCATCCTCGCTGACGAGCCGACGGGCAACCTCGACTCGCGTTCCAGCGAAGAGATTATGGCAATCTTTCAACGCCTCAACCGCGAGGGGCGCACCATCGTGCTGGTAACGCACGAGCAAGATATTGCAGAACACGCCAAGCGCATTATTCGCTTCCGCGACGGTAGAATCGTGTCGGATGAGCCTGTCTTGAACCCGCGCGACGCGACCCGCGAGATAGAAAAAGTGCCCGTTCTGGACTGAGCATGGCGATTTTAGACGCGCGCGCCCGACGCCTAACCGAGTGGACGCTCGTCGCGCGCCCCCTTGGTCGGCACATCACAGTACGGGTTCCCAGCGCTTGGGAAGACTACGGACTGCCGAAAAATTTTGAAGGTCCCTGCGATTACTTGCACCGACTGGAGATTACGCCCGAAGCGAACAAGCGATACTGGCTCCACTGCGGTGGTGTCAGCTACGAAACCAAAGGCTTCCTCAACGAAATCCCGCTCGGTGTGCATCGAGGCATTTGGGACGGCTTCAGTTGGGACATTACCCACGCGCTCCAACCCGGCGAAAATACCCTGCGCTTACAGATTATCAAAAACGGCGGTGCGACTTACCCAGTGCCCCAAGTTCTGAGTGGGTTCCTGCCGTATGTGAGCGCCACCTTTGGCGGTCTGTGGCAACCCGTCTCCCTGTTTGAAACGGGCGCGGCGTGGCTGACCGACCTCTGGGCACGCGGCGCAATGGACGGCAGCGTGATTGTGGAGGGCACGCTGGACGGCGAGCTCCCCGCCGAAGTGCGATTAACGGTCTACTCGCCCCGCGGAGAGGCACTCTACACGGCACGCTTTGAGGCGGCTCAGCACTGGGAGCATCGGTTTCAGGTTGGCTCCTCCAAGCGAAAAGGCACCGATACAAACCTTCTCCTCTGGCATCCGCGAACGCCTGCCCTGTATCGTCTGATTGCGGAGGTCTATTCCGACGGCGCACTCAGCCATCGGGTGGAGACCGAGTTCGGTCTGCGCACCGTCTCGGTGGAAGGCGCCACGATTTTAATCAATGGCGAGCCGTTTTACTCCCGCGGCGTCCTGCACTGGGGCTGGTACCTCCACACGCATGCCCCGAATCCCGATCCAGAACTCGCAGAGCGAGAGTTGCGATCTGTGCAACTTTGTGGCTTTAACTTACTTAAAGCGTGTCTGTGGATTCCCAGTCGCGACTATCTGCGTTTGTGCGACCGATTGGGCATTGCAGTTTGGCTGGAGCTACCATTGTGGCTCCCGAATATGAATGCCGAGCAATTAGAACAGACCAAGCGCGAATACGAAGCCATCGTGAGGCAGGTGCGGGGGCATCCGTCGATTCTTATCTGGACATTGGGGTGCGAACTCTCCACGCGCTTCCCCAGCGAGATGCTGGGTGAGCTTTATGCACTGGTAAAACGGCTTACGGGGAGCCCGCTGGTGCGCGATAACAGCGGCGGAGGCGAGTGTTATGGAGGCGCCCTGCGCGAGCACGCCGACTTTACCGATTACCATCTCTACGGAGATGCCCACTTCGCCCGAACGACTTTTCGCGCCTTTTTAGACACAATTCGGGAACCTATCCCTTGGCTCCAAGGCGAATTCGCCGACCACGACACCCAGCGCGATTTCCTCACCTTACGAGAGACCACTCCACCAGAGCAGCTCTGGTGGCTGGAGCGCAACCCCCACACGAATCCTCAGGGGGTACGCTGGTTTTACGAAACACCCTTTGTGGAAGAGAGGCTGCAACAATCAGGGGTGTGGAATACCTTGCCCCACCTTGTGCAAACCTCCCGACTTGAGGCGGTCGCGTATCACAAGATCGTTCTGGAAACGATGCGCAGCCTGCCCCAGACTTCGGGCTATGTGGTCACGGGATTGAAAGATACTCCCATTACCACATCAGGCATTCTCGATGAGCGTGGTGAATTGAAGATTTCGCCTGAAAGTTATACAGGCTTTAATGCCGATACCGTATTGCTGTTGGACTGGCATCGGCGGCGTGATTGGATTGCGGGCGGCGATCGCCCTGCGAACCCTGACCCCTATAACCACTTTGCCGGGCGCACTCTCTCTCCGCGTATCGCCGTATCACACTTCGGCAAACCGATTGAGACAACGACACTCCGATGGCGATTGGAATTAGACGCCTCCCGCGATCAAGCGCCTTCCCCAATTGGGGGAGAGGTGAGCTTATGCGCGCCCATGCAGCGCGCGCGTGAGATCTGCGGTAAAGGCATCAGTTTCCTCGCTCAGTTGGAGGTCCCTCTACCCGCTGTGGAAGCGCCCTGCTCTGCTCGCTTTGAAGTGGAGTTGCTTTCGCCGAGTGGGGAACCGTTGGCTGCAAACCGCTGGCGTTGGGGAATTTATCCTGCGCCTGATTGGGCGTCGCTGGATGCGGTCGCCGTCTACGACCCTGCCGAACGGCTGTGGGGCTTACCCGCCGATTTGCCACGGCTTCAAAGCAGTGAACCGCCTCCCGACATTCGCGTACTGCTTACGACCTCGCTGGAGCCAGCACAGAAAGAGTTTGCTCAACGCGGCGGCAGGGTTTTGTGGCTTATCTCCGAGCCGCTCCCCCTCCTTGACTGCGAGCGCGTTCCCTTCTGGCGTGAGGCGGCGCACCGATTTCTGCCTCATCCACTTTGGGACCTTATCCCGCGCCCCGAACACCTCGACGAGCGATTATTTGCCTTCAGCACAGATATTGCTCTTCGCGCCAACACGCTCGGCGATGTGCCTCTGATCCCCCTCTGGCAGCGTATCGACACACGCACGGGGTTTGTACATTGCTATCTGGCGGAGGCAGCCATAGGCGCAGGGAGAGTGCTTATTGCCACGCTTCACTTCGCTGGACACCACGGCGACACGCCGGTCACACTGCGCTATCATCCCGCAGGACAATATTGGCTTTGGGCGATGCTGCGTTATCTGGCAAGGAGATAGCGCACGAATTCATCCGTCTTGTCGGGCGCGCGTGGGTCGTTCGTAAGTCGGTAGCCATATGCTTGCGCCCATTCTTGAACCAATTGGCTGAGCAGTTGGCGGCGTAGATTCTCGAACTGGGCGCGGCGCGCTTGGGCAGTGGCGTCTGTCTCATGCGCAGGCAAACGAACCTCTGCTGCAGGAAGCGGTTCTTTTCGAGGCGGGGCGGGAGGCGACTTTTGAGGCTGCGGCAAGTAGATCTCTGTGGCGTCGGGTTGCTGTGCCAGTTGTTCTTGCACCTCCGCTTCCGCGTTGCGGATAAATTCGCGCCTAAGAGCGTTCACTCGCACGGTGATTTCTCGTTCAATTCGGCTCAACTGGGTTTTGTACTGTGCTTCGAGCGCTTGCTCTTGGCTCCGCCACGCCTGCTCGAGGGCATCCAGCGTTGCCTGCGCTTGGCGTCGTGCTTCGCTGTCCGGTGCGGTGAAAATAAGGGCAACCAGCAAGGGAAATCGGCGCCGTCCGTACTCTTGAAACGCCTCCTGCCACAGGGCGTCCCGTTCCGCACGGAGGGCATCGAGGTCATACTCTGCACGCAGCTCCGCGTGCCAGCGTTGCTCCTGTTCCGAGAGGTTTTGGAGGCGCGCTTGAAGGAGCCGCTGGCGCACGGCGTTGCGCTGGAGGTCGATACTCAACAGCGCCAGCTCGCGTCGTCGTCGGAGAGTTTCGGCGGGAGGCGGCGACTCTATCGAATCGAGCGACGCGGAATCGGCAGGCGTCCTCGCACGCTGAGCTGGGAGCGTCGGGACGGACACCTGCACGACGGGAGCCTGCGCCAGCGCCTGCGCCGCACGCTCCAAATCCACCTTCGCCATCGGTTCAGGACGGCTCTGACACGCCGAAAGCATCAGCGCAACGGCGCAGAGAAAGGCTCCTATCACCCAGAACTTCCCTGCCCCGTACCCTATTTCCGCTCGTCCAATCGCTTAATCACCTCACTGGTGATGTCGTTCTCGGCGTAGAAAACCACCTGCGCACTGAACACGACCGTCAGTTTTTTCTCTTTTGCCACTTGCGCGATGACCTCGCGCACCGCTTTTTCCACTTCGTCGCGACTTTGGCGGACCTGTTGGTCCAGTTGCTGACCGAGCTGCTGCGCGAGGGTTTGAAGCGCTTCGCGTCCCACCGTCTCCATCTGGGTGAACCGATCCAGGGCGGCTTTTTCGGTCTCAGAAGGTTGCGGTTTTTGGCGCAACTGCTGCAGTTCGCCTGCACGCTGACGCGCTGTTTGGGTCAGCTGCTCTACACGCTTCCGCTGCGCCTCGTTCAGGTTATCCGCCAGAAGCAGGTTCGTCAGTTCCTGGCGCTCTTCGTTGGTGAGAACAAGGTTTTCTTGTAGGGTCTGCAGCACGCCTCGATAGCGCGCCTCCAGCGCTTGAAGCCGATTAAGGTTGTTTTTGACATAGGTCGACTCGTTGACCACGCGCTCATAGTCCACCACGCCAAACGCCTGTGCATGCGCAGCGACCAGACAGCTGAATGTAAGTATCGATCCGATGAGTGTTTTCATTTTAACCTCCATGTTGGTAGAGTTGCGTGGAGAGTATACCCATTAGAAAACCTGCCCCACGCTGAAGTGCGTGCGTCCGCCGTCGCGTCCGATGCCGTAGTCGATGCGCAGCGGTCCGAGCGGCGTCCGCACGCGAATGCCCAATCCGTAGCCGACTTCGGGTTTAAAACTGCGGCTCTGAGTGAAATCGTTGACCGAGGGGTAGCCGCCCCAGGCGTGTCCCACATCCACGAAAAAGACGGCAGTGAACGCTTTTTCGATGGGTTGTCGAAACTCGAAACTGAGCAAGGCAGCGTTCTTGCCCCAGAACCGGTCTTCGGGATAGCCGCGCAGGGTCTCTGCACCGCCGATGAAGAACTGCTCGAAAAACGGCACGGTGCCCGAAATCGTTCCGTAGTACGCCCGAATCGCGAACACCTGACGACGGTCGTCAGGCTGAGTGCGCCGTCCTTGCGGGCTGTAGAAAATTCGGTAATCGATAGAGGCTCGTAGGAAGTTCGACTGCCCCAGTTTCACGATTCCCGAATCGAGAAACTCTTGTTCCGCCGAGCGCACATTGGTGATCCCCGGCTCCACCGTCACCGCTAAATACTGCCCTTGGGCGGGGTCTAAGTCGAAATCGCGATTGTTGTAGACACCGCGCACGGAGATGCTGGTCAGCGAGCCATCCTGTCGGATGAAGCCGCCGCTCAGATTCGTAGCGACGCGATTCGTGTTCACATCTTCGGTACGCAGCCCGAGGGACACGGTCAGGAAGTCGTTCAAGGGGCGCGATAGCCCCAGCGTAATCCCACGCCGTCGCTCGTCGTACTGACGCTCCAAGTTAGGGTCTATGGAAGCGCCGAAGAAATTGGAGGTAAAACGATAGACCAGTTTATTGTACAGCGAGACGGAGAGCGAGGTGCGACGGCGATCGAGATACGGTTCGGTGAACAGCAGCTCGATACTGTTCCCGTTGCGTCCGCCAGTGCTTTGGTAGTTCACCCCGACCGTGCGTCCCGTGCCTTGAAAGTTGGTCTCGTAGACTTCCGCCAGCCCGATGAGCCGGCGGCGCGAGTCGATAGCGAAACCGACATTCAGTCTGCCAGTGGGACGCTCTTTGACGCGCACGGTCAAATCGATGACGCCCGGCGATGCCAGGGCGTCTTCGGTCGTAATCTGGTCAAAGTAGCCGGTGTTATACAGGCGGTTGATGTCGCGTTGCCAGCGATTGAGGTTGAACAGTTCCCCAGATCTGGTGCGCAGCTCCCGCAGGATGACCCCCGTACGCGTTTTGACATTGCCCTCCACCCGAATCTGCCCGACGCGCAGTTCCGACAGAGCGATTGTTAACACGCCCGTTTCATAATCGGGCGCCATGTAGCCTTCGGGCAACACGATATATCCTGCCCGCTGATAGGCTTCACGGATGGCGCGAATGTCCGACTCCGCCAAATTGGTGTTGAATACGAACCCCGGCTTGTTGCGGATAACTTCCAGCAGCTGCTCATTCGTGAACACTGTGTTGCCCACGAAGCGCACTTCTCGGACGAGTGGGTTCTCAACGACATCGAAAATGACGCGCACCCCCGTTTCGGTCTGCTCCACGCGGGGGCGCACCGCACTGAATAGTCCCATTCCGTCGAGAGTTCGGCGATCGCTCTCTAATGCCGCTTCGGTGAACGGTTCACCAGGTTTGAGGCGTAGTGCGGTCATTATGGCAGTTTCGGAAATGTTGCGTAGCCCCCGTATCACGACGCTTTCCACGCGTCGTTCCTGAGCAAAACCCACGAACAGGCTCAAGCAGAGAATCAGCCATGCCATCCCGTAGCGGTAGTGGTTTCCGATGAACATCAATGTTCCTCCTCCTGCATGTAGGGCGCGAGGCGTAGGCGCAGCCATGCACGGGCGCGCGCCAAACGGCTCCGCACCGCCTCCAGCGTAATCCCTAACACCTCCGCCATCTCCTCGTAAGACATCTCTTCATACTCACGCAGCAGGATAATCTCCCGGTAGTCCGGTGGCATCTGCTGGATCAGTAGCTGCACCTTTTGCACCAGTTCCTGCTGCAGCAAGTGCTCTTCGGGCGACAGCCCCGTATCGGGCGGGTCCCAGCCCGTTGGCTCGCCGTCCTCGTTGAACTCCAGCGCCGCAAGCTCCACCTCGCGTTTGCGGATGCGGGCACGCTTCTCGAGGTGGTCGTTCGCCAAGTTCACTGCAATCCGATAGAGCCAAGTGTATGGTTGCGCGTCGCCCCGAAACCGTTCGAAAGCGCGATAGGCGCGATAAAAGGTCTCCTGCGTGAGGTCCGCAGCGTCTTCTGGGTCGTTCACCATCCGCAAGAGCAGATTGTAAATTCGCCGCTCATAGGTCGCTACGAGCGCCTCGAACTCAATCGCCTCGTCCATCCATCGCACTCTCACGCCCCGCTCTGCGAATTTAGACTCGTCAGGGCGTCGGGCGTTTCGCCCTAAGTGTACCCTACGCTAAAACCATCGTCGCATCTTGCGTGCTGTGATAATTTCTGTATTCATACCCACCCAGTGCAGGCTTCCGGCGTAGCGACCATGTTCCATCTTAATGCAGCGATCCATAATCACGGTCAGCCCCGCGCGCTCAGCACGCTGCGCAGCCTCTAAGTTCACAATGCGCAGCTGGAACCAAACGCATCGAGCGCCTTTCGCGATCGCTTGTTCCACGATCGCTGGGCACTCATGCGCAGGGCGGAATATGTCCACGACATCAATCGGCTCGGGGATGCTCCGCACATCGGGATAGCACCGCTCGCCCAGAATTACATCCGCGTTGGGATTCACAGGAATACATCGGTAGCCTTCCGACTGAAGATAACTCATCACCATGTGGCTCGCTTTATAGGAGTCGGTCGACGCGCCGACGATGGCGATGGTACGCGCCTCGCGCAGCACGCGACGGATTACTTCAGGGTTCTGATACCGCGCCTGCAGCTCGGGCGGTAAAATCGTGTTCAGCCGAATGGTGCACGCAAGGGCTTCCATTTCGGGTATCGATAGTACCCGATTCAAAAGCGCGAAAACGATAGTAACACCTTATATAACTACTAAGCGATTCTACATACCATGCCTAATTGGATACACTTTTGCTATGCGTACAGTGATAATTCTCGGCATAGCCACGGTGCTGTTGCTACTCGCCTGCGCACAGCCTCTAAAGGTGAACTACCGCACCGAGTGCACTCGGCAGGGCGACTTCTATACTATCGATATCCGCATGCCCATGTTTCCAAAAGAGAACCCCGTCGGGGCGCTTGCCAACAAAGAGGTGAAATCCATCGTTAAGCAGTTCAAGATTGAGTTCCTGAAGACGATGACAGAAAACCGCAACAACAAATACCTCCGTCGCATGCCCGAACCGTTCCAGCTACAGATACGCCCCACGATTGCTATGGCTCGCGCCGATTTGATTAGTCTCTATCTGGAGATTTTCTGGTGGGCAGGCGGCGCGCATCCGAACACTTTCTACCGCGTGGTGAATGTAGGTTTAGTAAACGGCAAGCCGCAAGTGTTGGGGTTGCGCGATATTCTGGATCAGGGTGTTTCGGCGGAGACCGTGATGCAGCGCGTCGCGCAACAATTGGAAACCGTCAAGCGGCAACGCGACCCCTCAGGCGAGCCGTGGATGCCAGAGAAGGGCATCCCCCAAGAGTACTGGAACAGTTTTATCTTCACGCCAAGCGCAATCGTTTGGGTGTTTGAGCCGTACGCTGTGGGGGCTTATGCAGAAGGCGGGTTCCTCATTCGCCTAAGCTATGAAGAGTTGCAGGGTCTGGTGCGGCGACCCTAATAGAGCATAAACGCTCGCCGTGGCGTTGAGGTACAGTGGATCGGAATCTTTTCAATCCCAATCGTTTTCCATAGTGACATCTACTACCTTTATTTCTTCGTGTCCTGTCAAGGACAATGGAGGGTGTTCGAAAATCGCGTCGCAGGGACAGTCGTGTCCCCGCTACGATGGCTTGCTGTGCAAGACTGCCCAAGCCACGAAGAACCTCCTCCTTCGTTAGGGATTCCACCCTGTTAGTAGGTCGGAATGGGCAGGTGTGTTCCTGCCCGTGCTGTTATAATGCCGCGGGAAAGCGGTGAACCGCTCCCGTGGGGTGCCGTGTTGTAAGCCCTTATCCGACCAGTCATGACACCAGATGTTTACTGCCTGTAAAGAAAAATGTCTAAAGTGAGGGATAGAAGCCAAACACATATCCTTGCTGACCCCATTCTTTCGCTCGGTGCGCATAACGACAAAGCCACTCCTTGTCACTCCCTTGCCACGCCTCAATAAGGTCAAGCGCCTCCTTACCGAGCAGCGATACTAACACCTCTAAGAGGGTCGAAACCCCCATACCCGTTTCAGAAAGCTTAGTGGGGTCTTCCTTAGCAACTTCTAATCGCTGAACGATTAGAGGCACCACGCGAACCCCCTCATCGACCAGTAGCTGGGCAAGAACCGTATCTCTACCTTTAGACGACAGCAGCTGCTCAACAAGAAGAGCAGGTTCGCGTGCCGTCTCACCTAGCCGGATAAAAGAATGCCACGCTTTGGCAAGCGCGTCATCGCCTGTCACAGCAGCACGCACATCCATGCCGCGCTTGGCATAGTGAAACAACATCCGACCGTACTCCTGTACCAAATACAGAGGAAAGGGCGACTTCGTCGCCCAAGCCGCAATGCCCGCTTGACGCTCCGCCTCAAGAAACTCTTCATACTGCTTCACCAACTCGGCACGGCTCGATCCCGCCTCCTTCAGCATCACCTCGAACCGCCTCGCTAAGTCAGCCGCCGATTTGACCTCAGGCACCGCCTGAACCGCTTTCAAACGAGCCATCACCGCCCGTGCCAACGCCACATCGGGCGAAACACGCTCCTGCAACCGACGCAAATCCGCCGGCAACTCCTCCCCAGAACCCGATTGCCTTATCCGCTTCCACTTCGGCAGATACTCTTCCAAAAACGACAACAACGAAGCGTCGTCCATATGCATGTACGATAAGGCTACCAACGCCGCAACAAACAACCCATACCGCTGGTCACTCGCTCTCCACTCAAAGCCGGGTTTGCTGGGATAATCTCCCGTCAGAATACGCATCGCCAACGCCTTCCGCTGCTCCACAGGCACATCCCGACAACGCAACACCACAAAAACTTTATACAGGTCGTGTACATTGTTGGGATCCAACTCGTCCACCTGTTTGGCGAACAGAAGGGCTTGGGAGGTGTAGGGAACGAGTTGCGGGTTCGCTGGTGCAGATTGAGAGCCTGCTTGCGCGTTTACCAACAGCCAGCCGCTTAGCAGCACCAGGCTGCTCAGGATTCGGTTCATTCGCTGTGTGTATCGCATCGTCTTCTGCCTCCTATCTCTTAGTGGGTGCTACTGGCAACCGTAGGGTCTTGGTAGATCTGTTAGTAGGTCGGAATGGGCAGGTGTGTTTCCATTGGTGCTGTTGTAGGTCCAGGGAAACGACGGGAAACGCTCCAAAGGATTGTCAAACTGTAATCCCTTGTCCGACCAGTCATGTCGCCATAAGCCTCGCGCTTGTAACAGATGGCGGTAGGCATGGATTTCTGCCACTACCTCTGCATCACCACCCAGACGGTCATAGGGAGAGTACCCAAACAACCCTGTCGTGTCCTTGCTGTATGGGCAGAGCCCGTTCAGAAGTTCCCACTCATCATCGAGACCATCACCTATCGTGTATGTAGGATCATTTGAGTGTGACAGATCCTGATCGCGCGATCGTCCGCGCGAGCCTGCAATTGGGAAGAAAGCGTTCGGAATCTGACACGAGCGAAATTGGGTGTTGTAGGCCCACTGATGTCCTCGCTCATGGTAAAGGGTAGTCAAGAAGGCATGAATTCCGCGCGCTTTGAGTGTATCGTTCGCGCTCACAATTAGCTGCATTGATTGATTATTGCACTGGCTAACTCCCACCCGAAACAGGCGTATTGATGTCTCTTCATAGTTTTCCTTTTTGTTACGAATAAAGATTCGGTTTGTGGCTGGATCGTAATAGCCGAGAGGATCTGCCCCCATATCCTGGTATGGATTATATGTTGTAAAAAACACATCGTTGGGACTGCCTACAACACGCCAGTAATAGTAGAACCAGTTCGGTGCGCGCTGTCCGGTGTAGGGATCCGTGTTGTTGCCTGGATGGCGTGTGCCTTTGGCGGGGAAAAAGACCTCATACCGCGCACGCCCAACCACCACTGTGGGCGAACCTGAACGCTCGCGAAACACCATCTCCATCACCTGAGACCCAAGCAGGTTGGTGGATGAATTCGGATTGTAATCGGGAAGAAGAGGCGCGGAGTAGCGGGCGCGCGCCCAGATGAAGATATTGCCTCGCATGCGCTGACCACTGTGGTCATGGTCAGGGTTGAAAGCCTGTAAATGATCGTAGCCGTATCCAAAACCGTACCACTGGAACGAAATGCGACTGCGCCAGAAAAGCCGCCATGCATACCATTCCACCACATCACTAATCACGGTTGCACTGCCGTCAGGGTTCGGAATGCGCAGCAGAAACGATTCGGGTGGAGACGCGAGAAACCATGCGCTCGCCGCCGTCTCCAAGGTTACCCCAGTAGGAGTCTCTCGAAACACCAGCTCATTCTCACCCAGTTCGGGAAAGCCTAAGGGATCCAAACTTTTGCTCCCATCCCAAAAAGCCCGCTTACGCATTACGATAAGCCCTTTGAAGACCTCACTGGTGCCACTGAGACGGAAATAGTCGTTCGGCGTGGGACTGAGACTTACCTGAACCCCTTCCACAGCGCCTCCGCTGGGAGATGTTTGTAGATTGCCCGTGCCTTCCGTATCGTTCCAATTGAAGGTCAGCGAAAGCGTGCCTGCTCGCCACGACCGATGATAGTTTTCCCCATAATAGCGGGCAGGTGGGTCAAACCACCAGCAAGCGCCCGACCCACAATTGGCGCCCGGGTTGCTTGAATTGCGGGCAACTTGCAACTGTCCCACAAGATCAGCACATCCCTCTTGCCCCGTAATCCCCGCACAATTAGGGCTGATGGTTGCGTCCGTCGCGCTATGGCACAATCGCGTGCGCACATCAATGTTGACCGCCCAATTACCCGAAGATAATGCTAACCTGCCGTAAGAGACCTGTTGCACAAAGGCTAAATAGGGAAGTTGAACCTGTACATTCGGTTGGTTGGGATAGTAAATTGATTGCAACACAGTAGGCAGGGTGTTGCGGTACTTTAGTTCAAAGCGTGTCTGCCCGATGAGGTTGAAGCGAACGGGTGAAGTGGAATAAGTGGTGCCCTTGACAGCCCAGAAGGAGCGCTCGATATCGGATAGGGTTAGGCTCTGCCCCGGATTGATTAAATAGGTCTCGCCCAAACCGCCCAGCAGGTTAGTGAAAAGCGCCACAGCGTATGAACCGACGGGTGCACAAACAGTGAGGCTTGTTTTCGGAACACCGTCTATAAGACGCCCATAATCCTGAGAGGTG
>NKPV01000132.1 GCA_002254605.1 Armatimonadetes bacterium JP3_11 | reverse complement strand
GGGGGGAGCCACACAGGCGTTTTGAGTTCAAAAGGGGGCAAAAAGACCCAGAAGACGCCAACAACTGCCAGCTGCCCCATCCGTTTTTTGAACAGTCCGAGCAGCCCCACAAGGCAAGAGCAGCCTTGCCCTGAACTGCGCCTGCTGCCGCCCCATCGCCCCCAAGCGGTTTGCTTGGGAAGCGCATTCGTTTCCGTTCAACCCTGCGTGTAGCAGTGCTGCTGGCGCCATCCGCGCCTCAAAATGGCTGGGCAAGGAAAGAGAGATCTCTTCACTCAGGTATACTACTCTCGCTGGAGGCTATAACGATGGAACGTTCAAACGCTGTGACTTTTAGGGGCAACCCGCTAACCCTGATAGGCAAGGAGCTCAAGCCGGGCGATCCCGCCCCTGACGCCACCGTCATCAAGCAAGACCTAACGCCGGTGAACATTCACGACTATAAGGGGAAGGTGCTCCTGCTTAGCGTGGTACCCTCCCTCGATACCAGCGTGTGCAGTGCGCAAACCAAAAAGTTCAACGAGGAGGCGAGCCAACTGCCCGACACTGTGAAGGTGATTACCGTAAGCATGGACTTGCCTTTTGCACAGAAGCGCTTCTGTAGCGCGGAGAATATCGATAAGATCGAAGTGCTGTCCGACCACCGTGAAGGCGCGTTCGGGCAGGCGTACGGTGTGCTGGTGAAAGAGCTGCGTATCCTCAGTCGTGCGGTGTTTGTGGTAGACCCGCAGGGCGTTATCCGCTACGCCGAATATGTGCCTGAGATTACGAACCACCCGAACTACGACGCCGCGCTGCAGGCGGTGCGCGAACTGATCGGCTAAAGGAAACAATTATGCGCTGGTTACCTTTACCCCGAAAGGCTGAGGTTTCGACGGAACGGTTGCCGTTTGCAGGCTGCCACGCGATTAAAGCGCCCGCTGGCTCAGTTTGGGAACAGGCGGTTCACCCACTCCGCGCACTGGGAACGGCTTACGGGGGCTGGACTGCGTTTGTGGAACACGATGCGAGCCTTCCCCCCGAAGCCTACCGCCTGCGCGTGGAGAATGGGCGTATCACTATCCAAGCAGGCTCGCCCCGAGCCGCCTTCTATGCTTGCCATACCCTCCTGCAAGCGTGGGACACCAAGTCCATTCCCGTTATGCAGGTAGACGATTCGCCCACGCTGGCGTGGCGCGGCGTGGTGGAAGGCTTCTACGGTAAACCGTGGACACACAACGCTCGCCTGCACATGCTCGACTTTATGGGCGCGCATAAGATGAATATCTACCTCTACGCGCCCAAGGACGACCCGTACCATCGGGAACGCTGGCGTGAGCCGTACCCGAGCGCCGACGCGCAACGCCTCTACGAACTTGTGCAACGCGCTCAGCAAAACTTCATCGAGTTCGTGTTCTGTATCAGCCCCGGCTTGTCGATGGTCTATTCCGACCCCGCCGAGTTCGAGAAACTCACTGCGAAAATCGAGGCGGTTCAGCAGATGGGCGTGCGTAGCTTCGGGCTTCTGGTGGACGACATCCCCGAAGAGCTGCAACACGACGCCGATAAGCACGCCTACACCTCGCTGGCGCACGCACACGCAGATTTGGCGAACCGCTTGAACCATTGGCTCAAAGAGCGCGATGCCCAGAGCTGGCTGATTGTGTGCCCCACTTTCTATCATAATCGCGGCGAGCCGCCGTATGTGCGCGAACTGGGCGAGCGCACCGAACGCGGAATCTCCATTATGTGGACAGGTCCCAAAGTGGTCTCGCGCGAAATCACGCCTGAAGATGCCGAGCTGTTCAAAGTCGCCATCCAGCGCAAGCCGTTTGTGTGGGACAACTATCCCGTGAACGACTACGAGACCAGCCGCCTGCTGATGGGTCCCATCACAGGACGCACCGCCGAAACCCTGCAGCACCTGGAGGCATTGGTCTCCAACCCGATGAATCAGGCGGAGGCGTCCAAAGTATCGCTGGGAACCTATGCCGATTTCCTCTGGAACGCCGAAGCGTATGATCCGCAGCGCAGCTGGCAAAACTCGATCGCCCATTTAGTGGGGGAAGACGCCTTACCCGTGATGTGGGAGTTCTGTAAACAGAACCTGTGGACGCGCCACTGGACAGAATCACCTCCTGAAGTGGAACGCGCTATCGAGGACTGGCAGACGACAGGCGACCCTGAGCCTCTTCGGGATGTGCTGACACGCCTCGCAACGCTCCCACGCCGCCTGAAGCAAAACATACAGAACCCCGAACTGATTGAGGAGATCGAGCCTTGGTTGCTGCGTCTGGAACAAATCAGCCGCCTGGGGCTGGAGCTACTGGATCAGATAGAAGAAGAGGCGTTGCGTCCAAGCCGAATCCTGTCGCAGTTGGAAGCGATCCGCGAAATGAGCGAGGCGATAGTATGCGACGGCTGGATTGAGCGCTGGATTCGCGATACCGTTGAAGAGTTAGCCGAATCATGAATACCTTCGGGCATCTGTTCCGAATCACCACCTTTGGCGAGTCGCACGGCGGCGCGGTGGGCGTGGTGGTGGACGGTTGCCCCCCGCGCATCCCCATCACGCCCGAAGAGATTCAGCACGAGTTAGACCGCCGCCGCCCCGGACAAAGCCAACTCACCACCCAACGCAAAGAGAGCGACACGGTGCACCTCTTATCGGGCGTGTTCGAGGGGCAAACGCTGGGCACGCCAATCCTGATGCTGGTCTATAACGAAGACGCGCGCCCCGAAGCGTATGAGAGTTTCAAACACCTCTTTCGCCCCTCCCACGCGGACTACACTTATCAGGCGAAATACGGCATTCGCAACTGGCAAGGGGGCGGACGCAGCAGCGCACGGGAGACCGTCGGACGCGTGGCGGCAGGCGCCCTCGCCAAAAAAGCCCTCCGCACCCTCTGGAATGTGGAAGTTCTGGCGTGGGTGGAGCAGATCCATACAATTGAAGCGCAGATAGACCCTGAAACGGTGACGCTGGAACAGGTGGAAAGCACCCCTGTGCGCTGCCCCGACGCCGAAGCGGCTGCCAAGATGATTAAACGCATCGAACAAGTGCGCAAACAGGGCGATTCGGTGGGGGGGGTGATACGGTGTATCGCGCGGAATGTCCCCCCAGGCTGGGGTAGCCCCGTGTTCGATAAGTTAGAGGCGGACTTGGCGAAAGCCGTCATGAGCCTGCCTGCGAGTAAAGGCTTCGAAATCGGTTCGGGCTTTCGCGGCACACGACTGCGCGGCAGCGAACACAACGACGAGTTCTACACCGACGAGTTCGGACGCATCCGCACGCGCACCAACTTCTCAGGCGGCGTTCAAGGTGGCATCAGCAACGGCGCACTGATTGATATTCGCGTCGCCTTCAAACCCACCGCCACGATTTTCAAACCCCAACGCACCGTGAGCGAATCGGGCGAAGAGGCGATTTTGCAGGCACGCGGACGCCACGACCCATGCGTCTTACCTCGCGCCGTGCCGATGGTGGAGGCGATGGTCGCGCTGGTGCTGATAGACCACGCGCTGCGCCACCGCGGTCAGTGCGGGGAATAAAAGCAGGTATAATCTCTCTGGAGGCGAAACCTTATGCAAAACGGAAACGGTTCTATCCGTACTATCCGCTTGAAGGTGCGTCGGCAAGATGGACCGAACCAGAAGCCTTACTGGCAAGAGTTCAGCTTGCCGTATCGCCCAAACATGAATGTCATCTCCTGCTTGATGGAGATCCAGCGCAACCCCGTCGATAGTAGCGGACGCCCCGTCTCGCCCCCCGCATGGGAAGCTGCCTGCCTCGAACAGGTCTGCGGCACCTGCACGATGGTGGTCAACGGGATGGTGCAGCAATCCTGCGCCGCTCTTGTCGATCAGGTGGGCGTGCACAAGGGGGATACTATCGAGATCGCTTTAGAACCGATGAGCAAGTTCCCCGTTGTGCGCGACCTGATTGTGGACCGCAGCCGTATGTTCGACGCTCTCAAGAAACTGCAGGCGTGGGTTCCGATGGACGGCTATCATGACTTGGGTCCGGGTCCGCGTGTAGACGATGCGACGCGCGAGTTGCGCTATGCGTTCGCACGCTGCATGACCTGTGGTTGCTGTATGGAGGCTTGTCCGCAATATAACGAGCACTCGGCGTTTATCGGACCCGCCCCGATTGCACAGGCGAAACTGTTCAACCTCCACTACGCGGGCGCGACGCTGGCGAACGAGCGTCTGGAAGTCCTCACAGGACCTGAGGGCATCACCGGCTGCGGCAACGCGCAAAACTGCGTCAAGGTCTGCCCGAAGGGGATCCCTCTCACCCGCGCGATTGCAGAACTGCATCGTGACACGACCATCTATCGCCTCAAGAAGTGGCTGGGCATCATCCCCGATAAGCTGGTCGGTGAGGGCGCCGAGTGATGCGGATTTTAGTGACCAACGATGACGGCGTCTACGCCGAGGGGATCCGCACGCTGGCGCAGCGGCTGCAGCCCCTCGGCGAGATTTTCGTCGTTGCTCCCGACCGCCCCCGCAGCGCGACAGGACACTCCATTACGCTCCATAAGCCCCTGCGCCTGCACCGCGTCCATCTGCCCGACGGCTCTGCCGCTTACGCCACGAACGGTACCCCCACCGATTGCGTCACGCTTGCCATCCACGCCGTGCTAAACCATCGGGTGGACATGGTCGTGTCGGGCATCAACGCAGGACCAAACCTTGGCTGGGACTTGACCTATTCGGGCACGATAGCAGCGGCGATTGAAGGCGCCATCCACGGAATTAACGCGTTTGCTATCTCGCTGGCGGCGGAAGAGGTCTTACCGTTGGCGCGTGCGGAATCGACCAATGAGCCGTTCCAAACCGAACTTCCCCCGCTGCACTACGAGACGGCGGCGCTGGCAGCGCTGAACATTGCTCGCCTGCTGCGCGAGCATCCCCTGCCAAAGCATACCTTTCTCAATGTGAATGTGCCTAACCTCCCCATCCACGAAATCAAGGGCTATCAGATTACCGCGCTGGGCAGGCGACAGTATGCCGACCGCATCGAATCGCGCGTAGACCCCGCAGGACGCCCCTACTACTGGCTGAGCGGCAGCCTCGTGGAAGAGCGCGACCAGCCCGGCACGGATGTCTACGCCGTCGCGCACGGCTATGTGTCTATTACGCCCGTCTATTTAGATTTCACGGCATATAACTTGTTGGAGCCGATGCGCGATTGGCTGAGCAAGATGCCTCTCATCACCGATGGCGGATAAACCTTCGAGGGTACTGGGCTATGGACGAGCAACTTTTGTGGATTCCCAGTCGTGGCAAGCGGATGGCGGCGGTGCTTCACCTGCCCGAGGGGCGTGGGCGTGCGCCTGCCGTGTTGATGTGCCACGGCTTCACAGGGCATAAGGCAGAGAGCCATCGCCTGTTCGTCCATACGGCGCGGCAACTCGCGGCGGACGGGATGGCAGTGCTGCGCTTCGACTTTCTCGGCTCCGGCGACAGCGAGGGACTCTTTGAGGAGATGACCATTCGAGGCGAAGTGGAAGACGCGCTGAATGCCCTGCAATTTCTGCGGGAGCAGCCGCGCGTGGATGGGAATCGCCTCGCCATGCTGGGGTTCTCGTTGGGGGGGTGTGT
>NKPV01000039.1 GCA_002254605.1 Armatimonadetes bacterium JP3_11 | reverse complement strand
CTAATGGTCAGCCCGTAGGCGGGGCGTGTCCGCTCGCCGTGAAAACGCTCGATACGCACCTGCACGCCGAGATCGGGCAGCGCCTCGATACGGATTTGTTGGGCAAGGGCTTGCGCCAGTCGGAGCTGGGCGACGGCGGGGCGCAGCCAGAGCGCATCGACGCTCGGAACGCGGGTCGCCCACTCGAGCGGGGGCAGCGTGCGCGGCGAGGCGTCTTCAGGCGGATTGCCCAGCAGCGCTTTCAGTCGCTCCAAGGCAGCCCGCGCTTCGGTTTCACGCAAAAGCGCATGCTGACGCACGCGCTCTAATTCAATCTCGGCTTGGGTCAGGTCGATTCCTGCCCGCACGCCTGCGCTTGTCTGCTGTTGGATGGCGTCGCGCGTGCGCTCCGCCAATCGCAGCGCCTCCGCCGCCGCTTGGGCGATACGCTGGCGATAAGTGTACTCATAATACGCTGCGGCGACCTCCGCAAGCAGGTCGTTGAGTTCTAATAGGGACCGCGCGAGGGTCGCCTCATATTCGGCTTGGGCGACACGGGAACGCGCCTGCCGCGCCCCGTTCAACTCAAGCGGCTGATTCAGCAACAGCTCCTCGCCTACGCCGCCTGGGGTCAGCGCCGGCGCAAGAAACGCATGCGGCGCCGTAAGCACCGCGGCGCTCCGTTGTAATCGCGCCGCGCTCTCCATCTCTTGGCGCAACGCCTGAACGCGCGGATTGTAGCGCAACGCCAACGCAAGCGCGCTCTCCACATCGGGTGGCTGCGCCCATAAGACACACGCGATACCGATTCCGAACACGAAAAGCCATACTCTTCGCATATTACCTCCTGCTGGATTATCTTTACAGTGTGGACAGAACTGCCCACGCACTTGGGATGGAGTGAGCGCACGGCGAAGCCATTCCGTGCGACAGAGAAGTTATCCAGCAGGTGGGGCGCGGAGAGTGTGGGGGTACGTATGGAGATACTGCGGCGGTGGTGAGGGGGTATCGGGGAATTGGATGAGATCAGCACACTCCAATTCACCCTGCGTCCAAGTCAACAAAAGCGGTGCATCATCCCATCCCACCGCAACGATCGAGTGCGGTGGGTGCGAGGGAATTGCATCGACTGCAATGAAATGGCAGTCGCACGAGCGTTGATCGAGTAGGGTGTTGTTGTCTTTCTGGCGGGGCGGTTTCACACTCCACGGCGCGCTCACATCCTCGCTGCACACTTTGAGCCAGAAACTGCCGCTGCGTATTTGGTCGTGGCATACCCAGTACCCTGCCCCCCCGCTGTTCAGCAGGGCGACCAGCATTAGAAGCCACAATTGGACACGCGCTCGCAAAGCAATTGTAGTATACCTAATATCGTGGACGGATTTTCAAGGCGTTAGGAGCCATCGGCGATTACGCCGCAATACAACCCCACATCCAAGCGCTGGGGGATAAAGATTGGCATGTGCGTTGGGCGGCGCAAAGGGCGTTGAGGCGGTTGGGGGCGCAAGTGATGGTGACCCTATGCGATTACGGCAGCGACAGGGGCAGACGGCTTGCACGACCGTCTGCCCTCATCGGCATTAAATCACTTCCACCTGCTCCAACACGGTCCACCCGTTGAGGACGGGGAGGTTGTTTGCGAAGCGGATGCTGGGGCGACGGCGCCAAGGGTCGATAATCCCCAGGGCTAAGCGATAGCGCCCCCGCGGCAAGAGGAGGGGCGGGGAAACGGTTGAGAAGCTGAATGTTCCGGGAAGCCATCGGCGGATATCGGCGTTCACATTCCAACTCAGCACGGGTTGATTCGCCGCGTTGAGGAGCGCCATCCGCACTTGCCACGGGTAATAAAATGGCGCAACCCCTTGATTTTCGCCTTGTAGAGTCAGTTCGAGGCGTCGCCCTTGGCGGAGTCGGGGTGTCCAGAGGAGACGGCTCAAACGGTACTCATAGCCCATCTTCCGCACCATCCAGCGACTGTTGTTGAGAAAAGTGGCGTTGCTGTTGTGGTTTTCCAACGCGGGGCAGTACGGACCGAGGTAAGTGAAATGCCCGCGTTCCAACATGGTTTGGGTGAGGTTCCAGTCGGTGGTGAGCAGGCGCAGGGCTTCGTTCGGTACCATCTCGCCTCCGATGCAGGCGGTTTTCCAGTTCTGGTCGCGTCCTGCACGGCGCAGGGTGGGCAGAAAGTGCCAAGGTTCGCCCCCATCGGTATCTTCTGGGAACATATCGTCGTGATAGCCCAGCCAGGCGTGTTGCCCTAAGTAGCCGTTGGCGGTGCGTGCTTGAAGAATCTTGTCGGGGAACGCGGCGCGCATAGCATCGACCACGGTGCGCTGCGTCGTTTCGCTGGCGAACAGCTCCGTGCGGGGATAGGTGTGCCATTCTCCCCAGAATCCCAGAAACCCCAACTGGATGAAGGCGACCCGCGGGTGGTTGTTGAAGCGGCGCCCCAGGGCTTGGATCAGGCGTACTAATGCCTGCACCAAGCGGGGGTCGTCGTAATCGGGTGAGAGCCCGCCCCCGTATTCGGTATAGGGACGCATCTCCACCCCCATATCGATGAGCCACTGAGGCACCCCTGTCGGAAGACTGGGATAGTCCAGGTAAACGCGGAACACTACATGGTTGTTCTGCGTCAGTGGCGACGAATCCCAACGCTGCTCGAACGCCTCAAAGCGATAGTCTTGAGGGTTCGGCTCCAATTCACGCCACGAGACATACCAGAAGTTCATGCGCACTGGTTGGTAGTACTGCGTAATCCACGGGAACCAGTAGGCAGCCCAGCCCTTGAGCGGGTTGTCTAATGGTCCCAACGCGGACGGTAACTGCACCATTTTTCGTTGGATTTGCATGTCTTCATCCTCCTTATTGTCCCCAGAAGCTATAAGTAGGGATATTAAAGATGACGCCGATGAGGCTCCAGCCCATTCCGATGACGGCTTCGCCCAAGATAAGACCGAGAAAGAAGGGCAGAAGTTTCCGGTAGAGCGCCAATCCGCCGTAGCGTACGATGAGGAGTTTGATGAGCCATCCCAGAGCAATCGGCAGCCACACAAGGTTCATCGCCCAGCTGCCGGAGATTGCGTAGCCGATGGGGTGCAAAGGGAACCCTGCCCAGTGGCTCCGCGCCCACAGAAGCGCCCATGCGCTCACGAAGCCCACCATAGTGGCGGTTTGTGCGCCGCGATTCACTTCCGGCGCCATCGTAAGCCACGAGCTAAGCCGATTGTACGCCTCCATCCCAAACAGTTGTCCTTGAAAGAACTCTGCGCCTGCGCCATAGCGATAGGCGTTGTGCAGATAAGCCCAAAAGGTGAGAGCCCCACCCCACACGCCTGCCCAGAGCATCCACAACCAGTACGGACGCAGTGGCGCCTCAACCCGTTGCGCCATCTTGAGACCCTCTAAGGCGAAGGGCATCGGATGCGAGCGATAGGCGCGATTGAACCAGTAGAAAAAGTTCAACATGCTCAGCTCGCGAGCGCTCAAGCCTTGTACTCCAATCAGCTTCGTGAACACATGGTCGGGTCCCGAAAAGTGCTGGTCGTGGATCGGCGCCCCGAACTCCGCACGCAAGCGTGTAATCACCAACGCCATCAACAGATAGAGCACTACCGCGCCTAAGGCGACCTGCCAGCGCAACCCAAACAGCGCGAAGAAACCGACCAACCCGACCACTCCCACCGCTAACCCGACCACTGCTGCCCGAGGAGACAGCACTTCCCCCACCTCCCGCGAGGTGTGATGCCAATGCTGCCGAATCTGCTGCACCAAGCCGCGTGCGCCTGCAATCAAAAAAAGCCCTATCGCCAAATAGGCGCCAATCCCCTGCTCCCGAATGTAGGGAAACTCAGGTGTTATGTCCCACCCCAACGCTGCCGAAACCACCAGCTGCGCTTTCCAAAATAGATAAAAGAACCAGCAAGAAAAGGCTAAATCCAGCGGCATTAAATAGGCAATCCCAATCACAAACGGGTAGAAAGAGATGGGGAACCACCCCACGGCGTTCCAAGGGCGGTGGGGAAAATAAGGTGCAATGTCCTGATGCTTGATGGGGATCTCGGGAATCGTGGGAAACCAGTGGTGCAATCCATTCAGGAGGTTGATTCCTCCTGCTACCGCAAACCCCAACCAGACTGATTTCGCCCGCCACAGTGTGCCGTTCGGATGCACCATGTGAACGGGGAGCTCCACCAACGGAAACGCCAATCGTTCTGATTCTGTCCACTGCCGTCGCACCAGCGCGACGAGGCAAAGCATCGTCCACCACAACAACGCGAGAAACCCCATCCACACGAGAAAGGGGACGCTCCATGCAGCAAGGTGCTCCCAGCGATAGAGAGTAGAGTTGCCCACAAAGTAGGGGCGCAGCGCGGTGTAACTGGAGACTATGAGTGGGTGCGGGATGGCTTCCAAAACCACGTGGGGCACTACTCCTTCCCGTACATAGTAAGCCGGGTGGGCAATCATCTGGATGAGCGCGGGGCTAAAGTCGTTGCCTGCCATTGCAGTGGCGACGCTGAGCATCGCATACATCAGCAACAGTTCAGCAGGATTGAAGCACCACTGCGGGCGTAGCCGCTTCAGGATCCCGTTCCCCACGAGCAATAACACCAGCCACAGCAGGGCGTTCATCAGGAGGGCGATGGTCGTAGGGTACGGACCGTCGCGCACCTTTTCTATTTGAATGATCCAGTAGGCGTTGGGTACTGTCAGAAGGGTTGCGGTGAGGGGCGCGCGGGCTCGCACTATTGCCGCGCACCCCCCCTCTGACGGTTCCGCACTTGCAGCCGGCGCTGTCGCAGGGCGGGAGGTCAGCATCGGCTCACCGACCGCCTCCAGGGGCTCCAGGCATGGTGCTGCCAGCGCCCCCCGGCGCAGGCTTGGGAACGCTCTCGCCGTAGGTGTACACGCCGCCTGTCCAGGCGCGGTACAGCAGGAACCCTGCCAGCAGCACTATCGCGCCCACAATGCCCCATACAACATACGGTGGTAGTTCCCTCTGCATAATCACCTCTACTGTCCGTAGTCATAAGTACTCGCGCAGTCGGTGCCAGTCGCAAACTCAAGATCGCCCAGCAAGACGGGGTAGTAGTGAGAAAAGTTCGGACCCCGCCACTCGAAGTAGGGCGCTCCACGCGGCGAACGACGCGCCCACTTCGAATGACCATCGGCAAAGACAAAGACCAGTCCGTCCTGATGACGCACAACGCCCTGTACCCAAGGCCATTCCCGATCGTAGGGTACATACTTCATAAAGGCGTTGGGATTGGCAGGACCGCGCAAGCAGGTGTATTCGCTGTAGATGTAGTTGTTGTCCATCACCACAGCGATGTCTGCAGGGCGTTGCAACTGCGCCAAAGACACCGGGGTCAGAGTCTGGGTGCGATTAATCAGGATCTGGTTCAAGCCATACTCTACTTTGGGCACAATCCATTGACGCGGGTCGTTTGGGCGTCCCCGCCCACACTCCCAAAGCGCATACGAAGCGTGGTACCATTCACCTTCATAGCTGGGGCAGTCAAAGATACCCGCATTTTTGATGTAGGGATGCACCAGAGTCGCCCAATGTTGACGCGGATGCCGTGGGTCGTGCATGAAGTATCCCGTTTCGTTGGTAGGACACCCTCCGGGCCACGGCTGGATAAAGAACTTCTCGTCGTAGTCGCCGTAGTACATGGTAATCGCCAGTCCAATCTGTTTCATATTGCTTAGACAGGTCGTCTTCCGTGCGGATTCCCGCGCTTGCGCAAATACAGGAAACAGGATGGCTGCTAAAATAGCGATAATCGCAATCACGACCAGCAGCTCGATCAATGTGAAGCCCTTCTGTTTCATCGTCGCACCTCCGTTTTTCCCAGCACGAACAAGCAGTTCGCGCACGCATCGCTCTTAGGCGTTTGGAAATGCAGGCGTGATGCTGCCTTAGCATCCATTTCCGAACTGGAACAGCACCGACAGGAGGTCGGCGTCATCCACGACGCAGTCCTTGTTGACATCCGCTGGTTGAAGCTCACCGCCCGAGCCGAAGGCGAACAGCACGGTGAGCAGGTCGGCGTCATCCACGCAGCCATTGCCATCCACATCGCCTTCCAACGCGCCAGCGAGCCGAATGTTCTCTAAGCGAATATAGGCAAACGAAGCGACTGGTTGGGGGTCGCCCGTAAACCCCGCAACATTAAACAACGAGAGGAGCCCGCCCTGCTGGGCGACGGACTGGACCATCTGGGGCATAGCGAACGGCGAGGGCCACACATCCACGAAATCCGTCCATCCAGGCAACTGCACCCGTACCTTGATGAGCGGATTGTTGTTTTCATCGACGCCTGCATCCTCCAACCGCAACTTGAGGGTAAAACTCGGTTCGTTTTCACCCCAGAATCCTGCCGATGCGCCCCCGTACTGATAGTCGCGGTTTACCTCATGGGCGGTGGAAAGCCAGAACTTATGCGGGTTCGTGCCGTCGTTCGGGAAAACGATAAGCATCGCTTGATAGTAGTTATCCATATCGCGCATCAGCATCAGCCCCGCTTGCGTATATACGGTAGGGATGTTTCCTTGCAGGTTCAAACTGATCTCGGTCTCAATTGCCCAACCGGGGTCAAAACCCAGTACAGGGAGTGTAGGAAAGTTCGCCGCATAGTTCCACTGGTTGTAGGTTGAATTCCAAGGATGCATCACAATATGCAAGGCGCCTCCATCGAAGAAATACGGATAGTCGCTGTTTTCGGTGTTCACATAGTCACACGGGTTCTCCTCGTTAGGAATAATCACGCTCCAGGTCCAAGGCAGGTCAGGGCTAAAACCGCCCTCAAACTCGTCCACATAAACGGTCTGCGCGAAGGCGTTTGTGCAGAGGATCAGCATTAGGGTGCTCCAGAATCGGATTGCTTTCATGGGTCCACCTCCTTCTTAGGATTAGGTCGTGGTGGTGCGACGCTATCGCGCACCACAAGTCGCGTTGCGACGCAGACGGGAGCCACAGAGGGGGCGCGTTGCTCTATGAGTTGCATCAGCATCGCCACCGCACGCTGTCCCAGCTCCAGGTAGTCGATTCGGATACTACTCAATGGTGGGATCATCCACTGTGTCAGTGGCAAGTCGTCGTGCCCGACCAAAGAGACATCGTGCGGTAATCGGATCCCATAACGATGGAGCGCCTGTGCCACCCCGAATGCCAGCAGGTCAGTCCGCGCCAACAGTGCAGAAGGGAACGGCTTGCGTTCTAACAAATCTAAGGTGGCTCGATAGCCTCCTGATGGCGTGTCATCGCATGCAAACACCGTGTGGGCAAGTTGCCCGTTCACGCTGTGGATTGCTTGCTGGATGACCTCCAGCGCAGGATCGTTAGGGTCGACAGCAATTAATCCGAACTGACGATGTCCCAAGGCGTTGAGGTGCTCTATCGCCTCACGCCAGCCTGCGGACAGATTTAACTGGACTACGCCCGTGTGAGGGGGCAACGGATGGGGGACATCGTAGGCAATCCAGACTGTGGGAACGCCCTCGGCGGAGAGCGCATGCATCCATGCAGTGTCAACGCACGGGTTGGCTACCACGATGACCCCATCTATCGCCCTCCCCGCTATCCACTGATGCAACACGCCGCGACGGTACTCGCAGTCGCCCGTGAGGTTTAGCAGTAGACGGTAGTGGTACGAAGCAAGGCTGTGTTGAATACCGCGAGCCAACTCGATCAGGAAGCTGTCTGCAAGGATATCGACATTGCCCAAATATTCGAGCGCGACGACAGAGCTACGCTTCCCAGCCAGGCTCTGGGCGTGAAGGTTGGGAGTATAGCCCATTCGTTCTAACTGGGCTAAAATCCGCGTCCGTGTGGCTGGGTTAATCCGCCCGCGTCCGTGAAGGGCGCGTGAGACGGTCGCGGTGGAGACCCCCAACGCCTGTGCCACCTCGCGAATGGTAAGCCGCTTCGCCGTCCGCTGACTACTTGCCATCGTTGGCTCCTGCTGCGTAAGCGTTTACGCAACTACTTGTTATTATAGCACATTTTTGCGCGTTTGTCAAGGGGGGGTGTGCGGGTGTTCGGAAATTCCCTTTGCAAGGGACGGATACGCAGGTCTGCTTCTACCGATGGGGCTGGGTGCGCTGTAGAGGGCGCGTCTGGGTGTGTGCCCTGCTATCCCCGTCCATTAATCCATCGAACACCTCCAGCCCGCGCAGGCGGATTTCGTCTGTTTGGAAGCGAGTTCTGCCGTCCCACTTCCCCTGCAGGAATCCCAGCCAGAGCGACACGGTTCAACTTGCAACCCCCCCGCCGATTATCGTGACAACAGGGTTTGGTTCGAGGTTGCGCCCTCAGGAGGCGCCCGCCTTTTAGGGCATGGGAGATTGGAAGCCCCATCCTCCCGGATTTTGTGTATCCCGCTATTGGGTCGGCGGCTTACCACCGCACCAGCACTGGCTCCAGCGGCTGTAGGGTGAGTGTCCCATCGATGGCGGCGCCGTCGATGAGGTTGATCGCGTTGATAGGTTGATTTTGCGCATTCACGAGGCGCACGGTGATGGGGGTTCGGGTGTAGTTGCACAGGCTGGCGACGAAACCGTTCTCGTAGGGCGCGACACGATAACTTACGCCCCACACAGGCTGCTCCTTCTCGTCCAGCAGGCGCAGCGGGCGCTCGATGCGCCAGTTGTCCAACAACGGCTGCAGGCGGGTAAACAATCGCCGCGCGTCGGTAAGTGGGTTGCGTTCGAAGGTGGTGATGCCCGCGCGGGAGATGCGCCTACGCCCGTAGCGGTCAAACTGCAGTGACGGCTCGCCAAAGCCCAACAACTGGATTCCCCGCTGCTGGCGCAGGGTATCCAGATTTGCGAACGCTTCGTCCGAGAGATATTGGGTATTCGCAATCACGATTCGCGAGACCCCCTCCGGCAGGCGACGGGACTCCAGCTGCTTCTCGGTAACGAACCCCACGCGTACGCCCAGCATCGTGAGCGCGATATAGAGACTGTCGCGCGGCACCGTAGCATCCACGCCTTGCATCATCATATCGAACTGCGAGTAGAGGATATGCACATCAGGGTTCTGGTTCTGCAGCGCGGCGATGTAGGGCGCGAGACGGTTCAAATCCAGTGTCGTATGCGCCAGCGCTTCCACAATTTCGGGGCGATGGAGCAGACTACCCGCGAAGTCGCTCTTGGGGTCGTCGGTGCGCTCCCAGACCCAGAAGGTGGTCGCCGACAGCCCCCGAATCGCCTCCTCCCACAGCACCGCGCGGGCATGGTGCGGTGCTACGGAGCGCGTCTCGCGGTCGCGAATGATATGGTTCTCCGAGTTGAACACAGGCGCATCGCGCAGCGAACGCTGCAGCTCGTGCGCCAACATCGTCGTGACCCAGCCGAACGCCCAAGGCGAGTCTTTCTCCCAGTTGGGGAAGGTCATCGCGTCGTTGCCGTTGAGCTCACAGAACTCGGCGAAGCGCTCGGGATCGACCCCGCGCGGCAGCTCGCGGTCGTTTGTGAAGCTCCAGCTCATCAGTTTCGCGTGTTTGGGGACGCCCGGTAGGTGCTGCTCGATGGCTTTGGCTAACTCGCGATGCCAGTTTGCCAGTGTCTCGGCGTTGAACTGCTGCCACTCTGCGTAAACAACGCCTGCGCCTTCCGATGGGATGGGGATCTCATCCCAGCTCTGATAGTTCGTCTTCCAGCGTGTATTGAGGGTGATGAGATTCTTATGGCGATTGCGCAGCCATGCTCGCCATGCCTGCTGCTGCGGCGGCGATTCAGGCGATTCGACATTCATCGGCTCGTTCGACAGGCAAATGCTCAGCAACGCTGGCTGGTCTTTCAAGCGTGGGGCGAAGGCGTCGATGTACTGACGCAGCACGGTCAAGCTTTCTGGGGTGAACAGACTGTACTTGATGAACCCTTCGCGTTGCTGGCGTAGCTGTGGGTACTGTTGGTAGACCCATTCGGGCATATAATGCGGGCTCATCAGGTAGTCCACCTTCACATGGGCGTCGGCGGCGCGGCGCAGCACAGGCAGCACATCGTCTTCAATCGCCTGCAAGTTAACTTTCCCAGGTTCGGGCAGGATGTCCCACACGCCCCGCTCGATTTGGATGAGGTTGAAGCCCATTTTGGGGAACTTTTCGAGGTCGGCGCGCACCTGCCCGAAGTGTCCGAATCCCACAAAGAACACGGGGCGGCGCTGTCGCTCGCCAGTGAGGGGGTTCTCAGTTTCGGCGATCAGCGACGCGCCACGAATCTCGACGGGCGAGGTCACATAACGCGGCACGGTGGGCAAAGGCTTCACCCCGCTCTCCGCTTCGGCAAGCCGCTGGTTCAATCGTGCCGCGACCCGCTCCATTTCGTCCAGTTGCTGGTAGGCGCGTTGCAACTGACCTTTTTGGAGGTCTTCTTCAACATAGCGTGTGAACTCTTGCAAAATCGTGAGGCTGGCTTGTGGGTAGGCGATGTCCTGTCCCGATTCGCGCACGCGGTTCATTTGGGCTTCCCAGTGGGGCAGTTGGTCGCGTAGGTCTTGCAATCGCTTCGCGGCGAGGGTGCGTGTGAACAAGCGCACCGTACGCTCCGCCGATGCGAGGGTTCGTCGTCCTTGCCGTATCTGGATGCGTAAGGTCTGCTCTGGGGCGTTTGGGGCGTTGAACACGAATTCGGCGCGTGTGTAGCCTGCGCTCAGGTTCGCTCGCTGGCGGGCGCGCTGCTCACCTAACTGCACTTCGACCTCCGCGTTGCGCAGCGGTTGAGCGGTGTAGAGTTCGAACCCGATGCGTCCTTGGGCTTCATTGAGGTAGAGTTGCTCGCCCAGGTCGTCCAGCGCCAGAATCGGGCGGTCGGGCGTTTCGGCGGGCACAAATGGCGTGGCGCGGCTGCCCGCTTCTAACTTCACTGCATCAAGCCATACGCCGTCCGTCGGGGCTTCAATCACCACGACCAAGTCAAAGCGGTTTTCGGTCTCTTTAGTGGCGAAGGTGATTTCGGCGCGTTTCCACTGTCCGCCTGTGTCTTCAAGGGGGAGCCGCACACGCCAGCCCTCGCCGCCCCCAATAAAGCCTACATAGCCGTCGCCTGTCTTGTAGCGGCAACTAAGCGTGTACACCGTGTTGGGTTGCACGGGCACGCCGCCCTCATAGCGCAGTAGCCCGTACACCTCCGCGCCAGAGGGTGTGGCGTTCTTAAATTGCAAGCACATCTGCCCCGTTGCTCCCGGATCCGCGACGACCTCCGCCGTTGAATCGGTATTGCGTTTGTCCCAAACCCAGCCGACAGGAAAGTTATTTTCAACAACTTCAAAACTGGCGTTCTTAAGGAGGTTGGAGTTCGGAACAATATTCAAAGGTGTGAGGGTCAACTGAGGCTGTGTAGAGCCAATCCCGCAGAGACTGAGTAAAAGCATCGCCGCTATCCAGCGCATAGGACTGCCCTCCTTGTTGCGTGGCAAGTATACCCGATAGTCAGGCGGTATAATTCCGTTGCGATGGCGTTCGAAGTTCTCTTGGTTGCGATGATAGCCGCGTTTTGGGTGGGCGCTCTGCCGTTTGGATACTGGGCGGCGCGGCTGCGCGGGATAGACATTCGCACGGTGGGCAGCGGTAATATCGGCGCGACGAATGTGTTCCGCGTGCTGGGCGCGAAAATGGGCGTTGTGGTGTTGGTTTTGGATGCGCTGAAAGGGTTTCTGCCGACATGGGTCGCGCTGCGTGCTGGCGCGGACGATGTGTCGGCGATCTTGGTAGGTGTGTCGGCGATTCTGGGACACACTTTCTCGCCGTTGGTCGGGTTCAAGGGCGGTAAGGGCGTGGCCACGGGACTGGGCGCGCTGCTGGCAGCGTCACCTTTGACCGTCGCGGTGGCGTTTCCGGTGTGGCTTATTGCGTTCCTGCTGACTCGCTGGGTTTCGCTGGGGTCGGTGTTGGCGGCGGCGTCCGTGCCCGTGGCGGCGTACTTTTGGGGGCATTCGCTGCCTGCGGTCGGTATCCTCGCGGCGGCAGCAGCGGTGGTCATTTGGAAGCACCGATCGAACCTTTGGCGCATTGTGCACGGCGTGGAGCCGAAGCTGCAGCTGCGCAACACGCGCCCGAACCTCGAACAGGAATGTCTCAAACTGGCGCAGACCGCCGTCGAGCGGATGGTGCTGGATGGTACGCGCATCGAGCCTGATTTAAGGCATCTCCCGAACGCCTTGCGCGAGCCAGGCAGTGTGTTCGTGGCGCTGTATCAAGGCGACCAGTTGCGCGGGCTGATGGGCAGTCTGCAGGCGCAACAGCCGACCCGCGCGCACGAAATCATCTATCACGCCACCCGCGCCGCGCTCTTAGATCCCTACCACCCGCCCATCGATGCCAGCGAACTACCCACGCTCAAGTATGTGGTCTACCTGGTGGAGTCTTACGAGCCGCTCACGAATCTCGAACAGGTAGACCCACGCCAGGACGGCTTGCTGGTAGAGTGGCAGGGCAAGGGTAGCGTGCTGGCGCCGCCCGCCCCGAACTGCAGCCCACAAGACCAAATTCACTACGCCTTCACCCGCAGCGGTGCGCCACGCGACGGGCAACCGAAGGTTTACCGAGTGCGTCTGAACCGACTGGGTTAGGTATGTGGGTGAAGATATGCGGTTTGACGAACCTCCACGACGCTCAGACGGCGCTTCAAGCGGGCGCCGATGCGCTGGGATTCCTGTTTGTGGGCAGTAGCCCGCGCTATCTGCCCCACCATAGCCCCCACTGGCAGGAGTGGCTGACAGAGATACGGAACCAGCGACGGCGTCGCGCGGAACCCCCACAGCTGGCGCTGGTGATGAGCGCGCTCGAGGAGTTGCCTACAGCATGGTATCTCTTCGACGCGATTCAGTGGGTTGTTCCCGAGGGCGCGTCGACGGGCGACGCCGACGCACTGCGCGAATTAACTAAGTTGCCGCTCTGGATCGCGTTGCGCTTGCCCCCCACGCTTTCCGTCGACGATGCGCTGGAGGTCATGCGCTCTTGGACGCCGTATGCCGAGCGCTTTGTAATAGATACCTATCATCCAAACCAGCTGGGGGGCACAGGAGTAGTGCAAGACTGGCGGCGCGCCGCGCAAATTTGCATGCACGCGCCTAAGCGCGTGGTTCTGGCAGGGGGGCTGACCCCCGAGAATGTGGCGGCGGCGGTGCGCACCGTGCGCCCTGCCGGGGTTGATGTGAGTTCGGGGGTGGAGGCGCAGGTAGGTCGCAAAGACCCTGCGAAGGTGCAGGCGTTCATTCAACGGGCTAAAATGGCTGCGGAGGGGGGATTTGGCTAAAGCCGCGCCGCCTGTACGCGAGCAGTACGGCACGGCAGGGGTAGGCGCGGTCGTCGTGCTGGTGTTTTTGAACATCCTGTGGGCAGGGGCGAACCCAGCGGCAGTGGTGATGATGCAGCACCATCGCCCGGAGTGGGTGGCGGCGTTCCGGTTTCTGGGCGCAGCGGTATTGCTCCTTGGGCTGATGGCGCTCCCCGCGACGCGGCGTGTCCTTGCGCCACTGTTTCCACGACGCCTGAGCCATTTTCTGCTGGCGGCGAGCATCGGCTTCTTCGGCGTGCCAACTGCTTATATCTGCTACTTCTGGGGCGCCAAACTCAGCACCGCCACCGAAGCCACGCTGTTGGTCTCCAGCTCGCCGATTTTCTATGCGATCTTAGCAAGGCTGGCTCTGGGCGAGCGGTTCCCGCGCGAGAAGACGCTGGGTATCCTGCTCGGCATGGCGGGGATGTGGGTGATTGTGAACAAAGGGCTGCTGCTCTCCCAGTTTTCCGGCGCGACGCTGGGCACTCTTCTGGTGCTGCTCGGCGTACTAACCGAGAGCGTCAATGTGGTGGCGGCAAAGTCGCTGGCGATGCGTTATTCGGGCGTCGCGCTACTGACTATCGAAGCCAGCTTCGCAGCAATGGCGCTCACGGCAATCTCATGGCTTTTCGCAGGCGCACCGAACCTGAGTTGGACGCCCACCGACTTCTGGATGTGGTTCTACCTGGCGGTCGTTTGCACCGTGTTTGCTTTTTCTGTATGGTTCTATCTCATGGAGCGCGCTCCCGTGGGGGCGATGGGCGTGACTATTTTCGCGCAAACGCCCGCCGCCGCTTTCATCGGCTACTTCCTGCTCCATGAGCAGTTGCACCCCACTATCTGGATAGGCGCAGGACTTATTGTAAGTGGCATCGTACTGACGCTGCATACAAAGTCGGGGGAAGCGACGCGCAATTGACCCCATCCGTTCGCGAACGGGCGCGACATTCACTCCGCAGACGCCTGAATACGCAGGCGCAGCGTCAGGAGCGCGAGCGCCCCACTATACAGCGCGTACGCGCCGTAGACCCAGAGCGGCGCGTCGGGCAGGAAGACCCAGTTGCTCGGCGCAAGGTAGAGCACCACCTCCACAACGCGGGTCAACCATGGCAGCGAAATCTGCGATGCAATCCATCGAACGGCACAAACGCCCCAGACCAATATCGCCATTGCCCCAGCAATAAACGCATGGCGCATTGCAGGCAGTAGGTAGCGGTGGTAGGCGTCGTTTTGCAGGGGTTGCTTACTGAAAAGCGCGCTGAAGACCAAGGCACACCATCCGCTGAGCGCGAGGAGCGTCGCTCCCCAGCGAGCAGGTTCTATCGGTATTCCCGAAGCTGCGAAGGTGATGATGGGGGCGAGCAGTCCCATGCCCATCCAGAGCGCTACGAGCCAGAGCGCCCCCCGCGCGGTGAGGCGCGCCGCCGTGTGAACCGATTCGCCCCGACGCAGCGCGAAAAACGCCAACTCATGCTGAAAAAAGACATACAAAGTCCAACCCATCCAAAGGCTATTGAGCGCGACGGTCTGCGCTTGCAGGGGTGTCTGTACGCGCTCCGCCGCATAGACATACAGGCTCACACCCCACAGCGTCAACAACAGGACGGAACCGAGCAACGGCTGCCAGAACCGCGTCCAGAGCAGGCGCACATCCATCGCCTGCAATGTCGCCAGCAAGCCCAGTAGGGCAAATCCCAACAGGAACGCGCCGCCCAACATGCTTATGGGCAGTGTTAGTCCGCCAAGTGGGGCAACACGGTGCGCCTCAAGAATCGTCAACGGCGGCGCGAACAGAAACACAGGCATTGCGGGCGGCGCGTCGAGCCTACCGATAGATTCTATGTAAAACAACACGAGCATAATTGTAAGTGAAATGCCCGCCCCTGCCTCCCCTCCCACCTCTTTGTCGACCCAGCCCAGCAGCTGCGCTCGGAGCCGTTGAATGCGCGTCAGAAACAGTTCTGGGAGAAGGCGCATCACACTAAGCCAGAACATCAACAGCGCGCTCGCGAGCATTGTTATGCTGCTCCCGCTCGCCAGCACGCTCAACCAAATCGCTGGCGCCAGGGCGACCAGCGTCAACAGAGCATAGAACCCTGCGAAGAGCCACCGTCCCAATACGAGACTCAGCGGCGCCATGCCCGTCAGCCACAAATCGGGCAATGCGCGACCCTCCACTGCATCGTCAAACAGCACCCCGCCCAACGAAATCATCTGAAATAAGATGAGCACACCCAGCCCGCCCAGCAAAACCCACAGCAGGAAGTTAGTTATCAGCGCATCGGGGAAGTAGGCATTCCCCACATAGAATGCCAGCGCCGCGACAAGACCCAAAGCCGTTTTCCACAAGAGCCCCACCCAGAACACGCGCGCCCGCATATAACGGCGATACTCAAACAGCAGGACAGCGCAAATCTCTTGAATCATTGCCAACGCCCCTCCGACGGCATAACCACAGGCTCCTTACTGCGCAGCATACGCTCTGCACGATGCACAGCAGGCAAACGCAACACAATCACGAGCAGCCATAACATAGGCATCAACAAAACCAATAAGTACACTCTCACCATAAAAAAGATAACTACCACCCCAACAGGAACAAGAATTAACGCCACAATCTGTGCGAAGCTGAAGGCGCTTTCAAACCTCGAAGTGGCTTTCTCTGCGCCCGCTTCGCGCATAGGCAGCTGGACAGGGAGCATGCTGAAGCAAATCAATAAGAGAACCAACACAATTGCGTTCCACAGGAGCACGCCCGCCGCCGCTGTGAATAGCGACACCAAAGCGCTACCGCTCATCACAGAGTGAATGAACCACAAGAGTGGATAATAGGCAATGAGCGTGCGCATGAGCGTGCCGTTCACCCAACTATGCAACACCCCCCCATACACCACATGCGTGCCACATAAGCGCGTCATACCTACCGCCGTCAGATGGTTTGCCTGATGTAGAGCATTCAGGAGTTCCACCATGGAATTGTATCGCACAACAATGGAGAACCCTATGGACAAATAAGCCACTACCGCAGGAAGTTGTCCCCACAGCCACTGATTCGCCTGCTGGGAGAGCGTCGGTATCCAGTACACCCCGCACACCCCAAGAAGAGCCACCGCCCACCAGAAAATAGCCCATAGTGTTCGTCTGCGTGTCCAGAGCGGCAGCACCCGCAAGGTGGGCATTTGTATCCTCTCGCGTAGAGGACGCACAGACCCGCGCTGCAACGCCCATACAAGGGGGTTATCCAAGTAATACTCCTCCCACCACGCCTGCCCATGCTCGCGCCAGCGTGCTATGTTTAGGGATAGAAAAGCCACAGCGCCACCTCTTCGACGGATGAATCTATGGACGCTTGAGCGCTCGCGCAGAGTACATAGCTCCTCGAGGGTTCGTAAGGGAGCTCTACCGTGTCGCCGGGCGCCAACTTAAAGAGAGACTTTTCCAAGTCCCGAGCGCGCTTGTTTTCAGCGGGCTTGTCCTCGGCGAGCGGGCGCAAGTCGTGATAGCGATAAATACGGACTTGTTGAAAGGTCAGGTTCTCACTGAGGTTGCGGAGCCGATAGCCCGTGGAGATGCGCTCCACGCGCATGGGCGCAGGCGCTTGGGTCAGCGTATAGAGGATGAGCTGGTCGGGAATCAAGCTATTGCCCCGAATCGTCGTGCCTTCCGTCGTGAACGTCGCCTGGATTGGGTTCAACGCGATTAGAGGGACTACGGCGAGGGCGTCGGTGGGTCGCCACCGCAGAGTCCACTCGCCCGACGGCGAGCGATAGGAATACTCAGCACGCTCCAATGCATGTGTCCCAACCCCCAGAATCAAGCGCACGCCGCTAAGAGAGGTTCCCCTCGGCTCGGGCGGCGCCGCGAAGTAAATGGCTAACACGCTCAATCCCGACAACAGCGCGACGCCGTAGGGGGCATAGATGAGACGGCGTTGCGCCCGCAAGATGCGCCAGAGCGCGTAGAGCGCCGACACATACAAAGCCGAAATCGCCACAAGCCATGGCGCAGCGGCAATGCGCTGTTTCGCCTGGGTCGATGGCAGCTCAGGCGTGCTTGTCAGTTGAGCGAGTGTCGCAATCGGAAAGCGCGGGCGGTTCAAGAGCGCCTTCCACAGCGTCGCTTGACCCTCCCAGTTGCGCCATGCGGGGTGCATTAGGTCGCCGCCGAACACGCTCAGCGTGCCGAAGCCCCACGGGACTTGGAGCGCCAGCGTGCGCTGTCCCACTTGGGCGCACGGCGCCCCGCGCGGATGACGCAGCCACGCAACGGGCACAGGAACGCTCGGTGGGGGAACCTGTGTGCTAAATAGTTTCACGGGCTGCGTAAGCCGCTGTATGCGCAACTCACTCCACTCAGGCAAGTAGGGCGCCAGCCGCGTGCGCCGCAGCAACGACGCGGATGGACGAATCGGTACAATCAACTGACCACCTGCATGCAGCCACAGCACCAGCGCACGCTGTTGCGACTCGTTCAACCGCTCCGCCCCATCCGCTAACACAATGAACGGGATGCCCAGCAACGCGGCAGGATGGTCGGGCAACTGCTCAGGACGCACATACACAGGCGTCAACGGAAAAGCGGACGCTTCCACCGACCACACAGGGTAGGTTCGCAACGGCAACGGCGCGTACTCGAGCTGCCTAAGGAACTCGTAGCCCCCTACCACATCCCCGACGAACAGTACCGCGACGCCGCGGGGCTCCCCAGGCGCCCGAAGCACGCTCCGTTCGCCCGACGCTTGCCACTCGAAAAGTGGGAGGTATCGCAGACCCTGTTCAAACACCAAATTATAGCAGAGGAACTCACGCCGCGCATGGGACTGGGGCACGCGAGGCACATCGAATCGGTAGCGAACAGGCCCCATACGCCACTCCAATGTGTCTACGCGCATTGCGGGAACAGGCGGCGCGACGAGGCAAATCGGCACAGGATCGACAAGAAGTTCAGGGAAGGGAGTTGTTAGCCGCGGTTCGCTACCCCAAGACAACGCGAAAAAGTTCACCAACACAATTGCCCAGCGTTGGGAGGGCTTCATGGAACAAGATTATACCTGTGGCGTTGCATGCACCCACAGCATAGGGTATAATAGAGTTGTCGCAAGCGGGCATAGCTCAATGGTAGAGCTCCAGCCTTCCAAGCTGGCGGTGCGGGTTCGATTCCCGCTGCCCGCTCCAGTGTATACTTGTGTTCCCCCTTTGCGCTACCACCACGCCAACTTTGTCCTACTGCCGCTTGTAGAGGCTGTAAGGGTATTCCCTTCTCAGGCTGCCACTGCACTCTGCACTGCTGCACGGCTAATCTGCTCCACAATCTCGATGTTTGTGTTGGGCGCGATTTCGTGGTAGGCGATGACATGCAGTTGGGGCAGTTCTGCGCCGAGCAGTTTGCGCACGGGCAGGCGTAGGTTGCCTGCGCACGCCAGCACGGGCAGGTAGCCGCGCGCGGTCATCTGTTGGGCGTGTTGCCCTATCGCCTGAATCAGGGCGCGGCGGGTATCCATATCCAAGCTGAGCGCGACGCCGTGCGGGGTTTGCTCGATGCGCTCGCGGAGCGAGGCTTCCAGCGCAGGTTCGAACACCATCACGCGCAGTTTGCCGTCGGGCGACAGGAGTCGGTGGGTAATCGTACGCGCCAGCGCGGCGCGGGCATACTCGCCCAGCGCTTCCACATCGCGCGTGCGCCCTGCGTGGTCGCCCAGCGTCTCCAAAATGGTCTCCAAATCGCGGATGGGCACGCCCTCGCGCAACAGGTGCTGCAACACTTTCTGCACCTCGCCCAGCGTGAGCAGGTCGGGCACGACCTCTTGCACCACGACGGCGTTATGCTCTTTAAGGTTATCCAGCAGTTGTTGCACTTCGGCGCGTCCGAGCAGTTCGGCGGCGTGGCGTCGCACGATTTCGGTCAGGTGTGTGGCGAGCACCGCCGTCGGCTCCACGACCGTGTAGCCCAGCCGTTGCGCCTGTTCGCGCAGGTTGGGTTCAATCCAATAGGCGCGCATGCCGAACACTGGCTCGGTCGTGGCGATGCCTTCGAGGGGGGGCGCGTCGGAGCTGGGCGGCATGGCAAGCAGCATGCGCGGTTGCGCTTCCGCTTGCGCGACGGTCTCGCCGCGGATTTTGATCTGATACTGCAGTGGGCGCAGGCGCACATTATCGCGCACGCGCACCGAGGGCATCACGAAGCCCAAGTCGGTCGCCAGCTGACGCCGTATCGCCGCGATGCGCTCCAGCAGGTCGCCTTTCTGGTTCGGGTCTACAAGGGGCATCAGCCCGTAGCCGATTTCGAGTTCGATGGCGTCCAGTTTTAGCATGGGCAGCACGGCTTCGGGTCCGGTGGGCGGGGGTGTGG
>NKPV01000010.1 GCA_002254605.1 Armatimonadetes bacterium JP3_11 | reverse complement strand
TACCTGACGCGAATCGTGCTGCCGACACAGATCTGTTTCCTACTGGGCGGGCTAATGATGGCGACGCTCTATGCTCGCAAACATTTTCTGGCGCCAGCGCTGGGACCGAATATCTACAACATCGGCATCATCGTGGGCGGGCTGGTGTTCGCGCTTTGGCTGGGGGTAGCAGGATTGGCGTGGGGAGCGTTGCTGGGCGCGTTTATTGGCAGTGTGCTGTTGCCTTGGCTTGTCATGCGACGCATGGGCAGCGCGTTTCGCTGGGAGTTCAACCTCAGACACAAGGGAGCGCGTGAAGTGTTTCGCTTGATGTTGCCCGTGATGTTCGGGCTTTCGTTGCCGGGAATCTATATGCTTATTCTGCGCGTGTTTGCGTCGTGGCTGCCTGCTGGTGCGATTTCTGCACTGGATAACGCGAATCGCCAGATGCAGGCGCCTTTGGGCATTGTGGGGCAAGGGGTCGCTTTGGCGATTTTTCCGGCACTCACCGCGCTGGCAGCCCGAAATGAGTGGAGTGCGTTGCGCACAACCCTGCGACAGGGCTTGCGACTGGTGTGGTTCCTCACTGCGCCTGCAACTGTGTTGCTCATCGTGTTGGCAGAAGACATTAGCCGTGTGCTGTTGCAGTACGGCAAGTTCACCCCCACCGATACGCAGATGGTCGCCAGCGCATTGCGGGCGTTTGCGCTGGGGCTATTTGCGTGGTCGGGGCAAGCGTTGATCGCACGCGGATTTTTCGCGCTGCGCGACTCGCTCACGCCCGTGCTGATTGGCTCGCTGGTCACCTTGTTGTTCGTACCGCTTTGTCTTTTCCTCATGCGGGGGCTGGGGACGGGACATGTCGGTTTGGCGTTGGCGACCTCCATCGCCGCGACCGCGCAAATGTTCTGGATGCTGCAAATCCTCAATCGGCGTATTCCTTGCGCGGGGAATAGCGACTCGCCTCCTCTCACAGGGTTTCTCCTACGCACGGGGGGCGCCACCCTGCTGATGGGAGTAGCGGCGTACGGAATACATACCGGCTTACACACACTGCTCCCAGCGTTTCAGGTGAATCTCAAGTCGCTGGTGGTAAGCGCGCTAACCGCCTCCGTCGCGATGGGAGTGTACATCGCGCTCTGCCAGCGGCTGGGGGTGCGCGAAACCGACTATCTCAGGCGCGTTTTCACGCGGGGGCGATAAGCCCTGCCTCATTGCCGCTGCGCATACCACTGCTCCACAAACTCTCGATATTCCAGTTGCTCCTGCAATATTGGCTGCCACCACTCTCGGTGCTGTGCGTACCAAAGTACCGTCTGGCGTAAGGCGATCTCGAAGTCGGCTTGGGGCTGCCAGCCTAATGCACGGAGTTTCGAATCGTCCAGGGCATAACGGCGGTCGTGTCCGGGTCGGTCTTCGACAAATTGAATCAGGCTTTCGGGTTTGCCCAATGTGTGCAAGATAAGGCGCGAAACTTCTATATTGGTGCGCTCGTTGCCGCCGGCGATATTATAGGCTTCGCCTACTTGCCCCTTGTGGAGCACGACATCGATGGCGCGCACATGGTCATGCACATAGAGCCAATCGCGTCGCTGCTGCCCGTCGCCGTAGAGGGGCAACGGCTCGTCATGGAGGGCGCGCAGCGTGAAAAACGGGATGAGCTTTTCGGGGTACTGACGCGGTCCGAAAGTGTTGCTGGGACGCACAATCAGTACTGGCACGCCATAGGTGCGGTGGTACGCTTGGGCGAGCAAATCGGCTCCCGCTTTGCTGGCGGCATAGGGGCTGCTGGGCTGGAGGGGGGACTGCTCGGTAAACGCGCCCTGCTCCGCAGAGCCGTACACCTCGTCGGTGCTGACATGCACAAAGCGTTCCACGCCCACTTGCCGCGCCGTCTCCAGCATGATAAAAGTACCATACACATCGGTGGTGATGAAGGCGTCGGGGCTCAAAATGGAGCGGTCGACATGGGTCTCGGCGGCGAAGTGAACCACATAGTGGACGCCCTGCATCGCCTGCTGCACACTCGAGCGGTCGCGCACATCGCCGTGAATAAAAGTAAAGCGCGGATGGGTATCGACGGCGGCGAGATTCTCGCGCCTGCCCGCGTAGGTGAGTGCGTCCAGTACACGCACCTCATAGTCGAGATATTGCTGGATGAGGTACTCCGTGAAATGACTGCCGATGAACCCTGCGCCGCCTGTCACCAATACCGATTTGCCCATAGCCATAGGATACCCTGCCCGACTCGGCAATCATTTGGCACAAAAGTTGCTGTAGAAGAGAAACGGATGGAGAGCAAAGCCTGCCCTCATAAGGAGGTTGTGACCATACACTTATGAGGCAATGCGTAGGGGCTGGAGCGATGGCTTCAGCCCTTTCCGCTTTGTGGTACACTTGAGGCGTGAACGCGGTCATCCGAACATTTCGCGAGCTGCAAGCACAGGGCGTCATTCGCGCTTTTGCGTTGGGTGGCGCGTCCGCACTGGTGTTCTACACGGAGCCTGTGCTCACCTACGACCTCGATTTCTTTATCATTCTGGATGCGCCGCCCGACAAGCCGGTCTCGCTCCAGCCAATCTATGAACATTTCACGCGACATGGCTACAGCATATCGGGTGAGCAGGTGCTGGTTGGCGACGCGCCTGTGCAAGTACTGGTCGCCTACAACCCGTTGGTGGAGGAAGCCGTTCAGAACGCAATAGAGTTGCCTTTCAACGGCGAGACTGTGCCCGTGCTAACGCCTGAGTACCTACTGGCGATTGCACTGCAGACAAATCGACACAAAGACCGCGAGCGTGTGCGCCTGTTGTGGCAGCAAGCGAGCTTGGACGAAGCTAAGCTTGTTGACATCCTCACGCGACATGAACTGTTAGAGCGATGGAACCACCTGAAAAGCCAGATGTAGCGCCACTACCCCAAGTAGTGCGCCGTGTGTTGGAATTTAAGGAAGCGCGGCGCAAGCAGTTGGCGCAGCTGCCTCCCGAAGAGAAACTACGCATCCTCGTTGAGATGCAAAAGTGGGCGCGCGCAGCGCACATCGCCACTGGACGCCCCCCCACCCCCGTTTGGAACCTTGAAGAGCTAATGAAACGCGCCCAGCCAGAGCCGCCCCATCAGGTATAATCTGCTGTCTATGCAGGTACGCATCAACGGCAAAGAGCGCGATCTACCTGAACCGATTACCCTGATCCAGCTGCTTCAGGAACGCGGGATCGACCCGCGCACGGTGGTGGTGGAATACAACTACGAGATTCTGCCACGAGAACGCTACGCAGACATCACGCTCCGAGACGGCGACAACCTCGAGATTGTGCAAATGACCGCAGGGGGCTAAGATGCGCGTGATTGTCGTCGGAGCAGGGGTGATTGGATGCGCGGTCGCCTTAGAGTTGCGTCGGCGTGGCGCCGAAGTCGTGTTGATGGAGGGCTATGCCGAAGGAGGGCACACCTCCGCCGCCTCTGCAGGGATGGTAAACCCCTTTAGCCTCACGCCGAACGAGACTCCCGCCCTGCCGATGTACTGGCGCAGTCGCCAAATGTACCCAGAGTGGACGCGCACACTCTATGAAGCGACGGGCATCGACCCCGAGTGGCGTGATACAGGTTGCCTGCGTGTTGCCCTAACGCCTGCCGATGCCGAGCAGCTACGCGCGAACCTTGAATGGATCCGCCGTTACGATACCGCCGCCGAGCTGCTCGACGCCCCTACCGCACGCCAAATAGAGCCTGCGCTCAACGACGCCATCGAACTCGCGCTCCACCTGCCCAGCGAAGGGTGGGTTCATACAGAGCGTCTCATGCGTGCGTTGCACCGAGCCGTACAACTTAACGGCATAAAGTTCGACACGGGCTACCCAGTGTTGAGCCTGCTGCACCGTTCGGGACGCGTCTACGGCGTGCGCACCGCGCACAGTGCGATGGAAGGCGATGCGATTGTAGTTGCTACAGGCGCATGGACAACCGCCTTGCTCCTGCCATTGGAGATTCATGTGCCTGTGGAGCCTGTGCGCGGCGTGATTTTGAAACTGGGCGATTTGCCTGTGCCTGTCAGGCGCATTCTCTCTGCTCCCGTGGGCTACCTTGTGCCTCGCGCCGACGGCACTGCACTAATCGGCGCAACACGCGAGCAGGCGGGCTACAATATGTATGCCACCGCTGAGGGCTACGCCCATCTGCTCCAAGCCCTGAGTCGTATTGCCCCTGCCATGCTTCACGCGACTGTATTGGGACACACCGTCGGGCTGCGTCCCGACACGCCTGACCACAGTCCCTATATCGGCACGATCCAGGGTTTCGAGCGGCTCTATCTCGCTGCGGGACACGCTTATCACGGCATTCTACTCGCGCCTGCTACGGCGCACGCCGTTGCGGACCTAATTCTAAACGGCGCAACGGAACTACCCATCGCGCCATTTGATCCCAATCGCTTTGTGAGGTAAAACGATGCCAAGTTTCCCTGTGATCAAACCAACGGTTTATGACCCTAACTCGGACGAGCCGCTCAAAATCAACGCGCCGCTCGTCGCCGAGTGGCTGATAGAGTTTCTGCGCGACGAGGTGGGGCGACGACGCGGCTTCAGTAAAGTGCTGCTGGGGCTGTCAGGCGGCGTCGACTCGTCGCTGGTGGCATACCTATGTGCGCGTGCGTTCGGGGCTGAAAATGTGTACGCCTTCCTCATGCCGTACAAAACCAGCAGTCCCGAATCGCTGGAACACGGGATGTTGGTGGTCAAGAATCTGGGCATCCACCATCGCATCATCGACATCACACCGATGGTCGACGCCTATCTGGAGCACTATGAAGCGGACGCTACCCCCACGCGCATTGGGAACATCTGCGCGCGTATGCGCATGATTATCCTGTTTGACCAGTCAGCGAAGCTGAACGCGCTGCCCATCGGCACGGGCAACAAGAGCGAGCGGCTGTTCGGCTACTTCACTTGGCACGCCGACGACTCGCCGCCAGTGAACCCGCTCGGCGACCTGTTCAAAACGCAGGTGTGGCAGTTGGCTCGCTATATCGGCGTCCCTGAAGTGATTGTGGAGAAACCCGCCTCCGCGGACCTTATCGTCGGTCAAACCGATGAGGGCGACTTTGGCATCTCGTACCAGCGCGCCGACCGCATTCTGCATTATCTAACGCAGGGCTTCTCGCCCGAGCGACTGATCGAGATGGGCTTCCCCGAAGCCGAGGTGCGCCTCGTGAAAAGTAAGGTGGATAGCACCCACTGGAAACGACACTTGCCCACTGTGGCGATGCTCTCCACCACCGCCATCGGCGAGTATTACCTAAGACCTGTCGACTTTTAGCAGCACGAGTGCGCACTGCATGATATACTCAGAGCGATGCCGATACACCATATCGAGGGTATACAACGCCAGTTTCGGATAGGCGTCGGGCAGTTCAAGCCCGAGAAAGGGCAGTATCTGCGCAATCTGGAGCGGATTGGGCAGCTGATGCGCCAGTCACTCCAAGAAGGCGTGGATGTGTTAGTACTGCCAGAGACAGCCACCACGGGGTACTTTGTCGAGGGCGGCGTGCGCGAGCTGGCGATGCCCGCTTCGCAACTGTTGAGCGACCTTGCCTACCTCTACGCCGATTTGCATCCCGAACGCCCGCTTGACATCTGTGTCGGCTTCTACGAGTACCTGGACGGGGACTACTTCAACTCGGCGCTCTATGCAACTTTAGAGCCAAAACCTGAACATACACGCCTGGTACATGTACACCAGAAATTCTTTTTACCCACCTATGGCGTGTTTGAGGAGGAGCGGTTCGTGGCGCGTGGGCGTCGGCTGGAGGTCTTCCCCACACGATTCGGGCGGGCGGCAATCCTGATTTGCGAAGATGTGTGGCACTCGATTACCAGCGCCATCGTGGCGTTGAAGGGCGCACAGGTGCTGTATGTGCCCACTGCCTCACCCGCGCGAGGGTTCCAAACTGAGCAGATCGAGAATGTAGAAGCCTATCGACGCATGCTCACTCAGATTGCTGGCGAGCATACAATCTATGTGGTGCAGTCCAGCTTGGTTGGTTTTGAGGGCGGCAAAGGTTTCGTCGGCGCGTCTTGGATCGTGAATCCCTTCGGTAAGGTAATGGCGCAAGGACCTGTCAACCAAGAGGCGCTGATTGTGGTACCCCTTGATTTAGACGACTTAGCGATTGCACGGGCGCAGCTGCCCCTGCTTTCTGACCTACGCTCTGTGGTTGCGGATATTGCAATCCAGTTCGAGCGATTGGCGCGTCCCGAGGCGCTTTAGCTTACCACAACGCGATGCCTGCGAACACGGTGGTGTACAGATCGACCTGGGCTTCCACCGCGACGACCTCAAGGCGCGCGATTTTGAGGTTGCGGTCTTCCATCGCTTCTTCTGCCATCGCCGCGACCATTTCGTGGGCTTCGCGCTCGGTCATGTAGCCTTCGGTTTCCATAATCACCCCGACCGCGTTCGGGTCGGTGGGAAACGCCAGCGAGACCGCCGCGGCAATCGTGCGCCCACTTTCATTGGAGCTGAACACCCCGTAGGCAATCGGCAAAAGACTCCCTTTCGGAACCTCCACCGTGGAACGCGGCTGCACGCCCGCAGGCAAGATACTGGATACCCGAAGCAAGTTATAATCCGCGAAGCCAGCCTGCCGTAATGCACGGTCAAAAGAGACCAGTTCAAAGGCAGAGACCCCAACACCCGCGCCTGCCGTGCAATAACGCGCGAGCTGCGTAAGCGCTGTCCCACTGAAGTGCCTGACCTCTTGCATTGCATAACCTCCCAAGCGCATAGAGTCGTAGAGTAGATTCTCAGGCACGGCGAGTGAACACTCGTCGCACCCTCTGCCGCGCCCATTCTCCTCATCGAGTGATGAGCAAGTTCACCTTTAATAAAATGCCGTCAGCAAGTCAACACTCCAACGGCGGGTAAAGGACGACCATGTCAGCGCTACCTCGCGGTAGCCGATGCGATAGGCGATGGTAAAGGTGTGATCGCGAAAGTCGTACTGATTATACGACTGTAAAGTATACCCCACCCCCATACGCCAGAGGGGGCTGATTCTCCACGAAAAGTCCCCCACATAACTTACAGAATCGGCGTCTAACGCGCGGCTCATGTAGCCTGTGAGGTAGTAGTGGTCGCCCAGGCTCCAGTTGAGGCTCCCCGATAGGCGATGCCGTCCCAGCAAGTTAGCTCCCAGCGCATCCTGTGCGTAGTCATAGGTCAGGCTCAAAGCCCCGCCTGCTCCAAGCGCATGTGTGATGCCCAGAGTGCCCGTGATACTCCAGCCTGCGTTCGGGAGATTGCCCACGAATCGTCCTATGGTCACCCCACCGGTCAGGGTCGTTGACCGTCCAAGCGATTGGGGGATTAGGTTCCAGCGCGTGCGTATCCCGATTCCCTGGCGATTTTGGGGTCCCAGAGTAGTCTGGGTACGGTTGGTGGTCAGACTCAGCGAGAAGCTCTGGCGCAAAGGCATGTCCGCGAGGCGCCGAGGCGTGGTCTCGATAAATAGGTCGGAACGCAGGCTGTTGGCGGATGTCCCTTGCCAGAAACTGCTCCCCGCTACCGTGATACCTGTGGAGTAGCCCCGCGCCTGATGCGAAAGCTGCATGGAGCCATAAATTCCGCGATGTGCAGGCGAGTCGAGCCACAGTGAAAAGCGCGTAGTAGGCGACAGTGGCTGCTGATGCCGCCAGTTTACCCCCCAATCGTCGCGGGCAAGGCTGGTGAGGCTAAACACGCCCGTGCCCAGCCCCATGCGATACTCATGCTCCAAATCCACAAACATCCCACGTGCTGCGCTTACCGTACGCCCCCCTACTTGCGCCGTGCGCAGACGCAACGCGCCAATTTGTGTGGGCGTGAGCGTATAGTAGTAGGGCACATCCAAGTAGACCTGTCCGTTTTGCACCCCTACCAGCGTGTCGCTCCCAATGCCCCCGCTCCACAGGCTTTGCGAATAAAGCGGCACGCTCAGCGACTTCACCGCGCCGACATAGAACTCCGCACGGTGGAACTGGATGCGCTCGCCTGGATAGAACCAGATTTGGGCGGCTTTGATTACCAACTCCGATTCGGAGATGTCCGCGAACTGAAATAGCTCTGGGGGGGCGATGGCATCAAAGGGTTCCACGACACCCGAGCGGACACGCACCACCTCCCAGCGGTTTTGGTGCTGGCGCACCCCAAAGCCCTGTGACGAGCGCAGCTCGTAGCTCAGTTCAGCAAACTCGTGCTGCTCGGAGCCGAACCGTAACACAGCGTTGCGCGCTTTGACACGCAGGGTATCGACTTCGAGCTGGAGATCGTCCGCTTGAATTAGTGTAAAGCCGAAGCGTACACTGGCGCCTCGTTCCTTGCCCGACGCAGCGAGTACGCGCTGCTCGTTGGCATAGGCGAGGTACTCGGCGCCCAGAACTTGCACATAGTCGGTCGCGCTGCGCAGTTCCTCTTGCGTAGCGACGAACAGCACTTGGGTTTCGCCCACCACGCCCAATCCGATGGCTGTGGCGGTGAGGGTAGCCGTGCCAGGGAGCTGGCTCGCGATAAGCGTGGCGCGCGCGACTCCACCTTCGGTTGTGGCAATCGGTTCGCGGAATACCCCAAGCGTCGTGTTGAAAGCGACTTGTGTCCCATCGGGGACGGGTTTGCCCTGAGCAGTGCGGATTTCCGCAGTGATTAGGATTTGGGAAGCGCCATCGGCGACGGCAGCGGTGGGGTAGGCGGTAAGCCGAATCGCGCCGTTCGCCCAGCAAGCACAAAGGCAGAGGAGCCATAGCCCCCCTGCCCCACTCCACTGCCAGCGAGCATTTCTGGCGTGCCTCATTCCATCAGAATTGAGAGCCTCCGAGCGCTGCCCCCAAGATAAGCATGAACAGGGTGACGGCAGCGCGTTCACGCTTGCGGTCGGGCTGTTTTTTCTCCTGGACGGTGGTCGGTTGCTCCACGGGCGGCGCGAGGCGAGCGCGAATGGCTGCACCGATTTTCTCTGCCGCCTGGGCTACCGCCGCGATACGGGCGATATTCGGGTCGTTTTGCTCGGAGCTTAGTCGCCCGCGCCCCGTCTCTGCTACGGAGAGCAACACCTCGCCAGAGGACACATCGATGAGGTCGCCACTAATCGTGACAATCGCCTCGCGTGTATTCGGGTCGTAGGTTGATTCTTCGATACGCCCGGCGAAGGCGAAGTCGGTGCCCAGCACGGCGCCCACGCGCGCCGCACGCCAAGTGCCGTCCGCCTCACGCTCGTTGAACGGCGGCGTCAGGCGGTCGCGGCGGAGGCGGTTCTCGTCGATAGCGCGGCGCACAGAAGGATTCGTCTCCCGGAACCGCAGCACATAAAGATTGGGAATAGTTTTTATCTGGGCGTAGAGCGCGTTCAGCGCTTCCACCTCAACATTGAAATCGTCCGCAGGCTGTACTGCCGCGCCTTGCCCAAACGGGAACAGCACCAGCGAGCGCTCATCCTCAGACGCGTTGCTTGTCATTACCAGCAAAGCCGCAATCAGAATCCCGATACTTTTCACTTTAACCTCCTTTAGGGGGGCTGGAGCATGTTTGGCTCCAGCCCGACGCGATTTAGCGGGTTAGCGTCAGCGGGCGTGCCACGCGAGCGACCTGCCCATCGTCGGTACGCGCTTCGATCTGCACCTGATAGGTTCCGGGTGGAACGGCGCGTCCCTGGTCGTCGCGCAGGTTCCACGAGAGTGTGTTCACGCCGCGGGTCGCTGCGCGTGCGCGATGGAGGTTCGCAATCGGGCGCCCATCGGAACCGAGGATTTGGACACTCGTCTGCGCATTTTCTGCCAGCACATACGAGATGGAGACGCTGCTGACGCCGCGCCCTGCCGCGCCCACATTGACGCTCGTAATCAGCGCATTGGTGCGCGTCGCGCGCTCTGCCGTGATTTGCAAACGGGTACGTCCCGTGGACACGAAACGATACTCTGGCGTGGTGCGCAGGTCTACCGCGCGCCCTGTATTGAGATCGGTCAGGCGCAGGCGGTAGCCCTGTGGAACCGTATTCAGGTTCGGGAAGGTCAGCGTGACCTCCTCTCCTGTCGGCGCTTCGACCACCAAATCAAACTGCTGGCGGTTGGCAACGGGACGAATCTCCTGCATTAGGGGGGTTCCCGTGCCGGACTTGAGAATCACCAGATTCACAGGGCGCTCGGGGAGCGGCGTGGGAGGCTCTTCGATGTCACCGGTGCTGCGCCCGCTGCTGATGCCTATGAAGTTCTGGGTATCTACGCCGCGGCGGGTTCGCGCCACAATCTGCAGCCGCCACTCGTTGGGGCGATTGACCGACTCGATTGCAGAGCGGCTGATAACGCCGCCGAACCCTGTGCCGGGCAGAAACACCGGCGGGTAGACGAACTCCACATCTTCACTGACCTTAATCCAGTAGCCTCGATGTGGCAGGAGCGGTGTATTCGGGTCGGAGGTGAACTTATATTCGTTGGAGAACTCGTCCCAGTAGTATAGTACCCCGCGTATTACCCCGCGCTGTGCTGCTTCAAAGAAACTCAAGCTACGCGAGGGGTCGCTGGAGCCGACCACCACCACCTGTCCCAACACCAACGGGTAAGGATAGGGATTGCCAATCTGGTTCCAGCCTTTCTTGAGGGGTACAGGGACGCTAGTGTTAAAGACATTCGCTGGGAATTGCAGATTGCTGCTGTCGTATTGCGCGACAAGCGCATCACCTGGCAGATAGAGCCAGAACCCCTGACCGGGCTGGATTGTGTCAATTGTCTCATACACTTCACGCTCGGGGTTCCACCGTTTTGCTTGATAGGCGACAGGAAGATTCAATACCTCTTCCAGGGTACCCTTTACGGTGAACGGTATCGAGACGATTTGGAATCCCGATTCCAGCTTGCGATTAGCGGTTGCGGAGATTAGAATCGTCCGCGCTACCGATTTTGTGGGCGCAGGCGGTGCTTGCACCGAAACGCGGAAGGTTACAAATCCTACCGTAGTGGGGTCTGCGATAACACGCCAAGTCACTGGCTTAGTGTCTCCGGGGGCGAGGGTATCAATCGTGCGTGAGCGCGTTTCCCCAGGCGCCAACGACACGCCCGAAGGCAACGAGAGGTCAACCACCACATTATTCAAATCGATCTCACGCCCAACGATGAAGAATTGGTTCGTTACATTCGCGTAGATAGTAAACTGACCGTTGTTCGCTAAGCGGGATAGATTCTCTTGATCTGGTTCCACAACGGGCAGCGCTTCCACGCCCACAGCAATCGGGGGCTGCACATCAAGTTCGACGGGTGTGAGAGTGACATAAAACACATATTCGCGTACTTGCCCCGGAGCAAAGTTCCGAGCATTGACAAACATGTTTATTGCAACATCCCCAATAAAGGAGTCGGGGAAGAGCACTGGTTCCCAAATTGTAGTTCCTTGGATGAAGAACCAATCGCCAATCACCAGGCGGTCGATAGGGGTTTGATCCTCAAAGCCTTTGACGGGTCGTAGGAGATAGCGCGAGGAGCCTGCGAGGGCACCGCGTCCGAGATAGAACTCGATGGTGTTAGGAATTTGCAAACCGCGTAGGTCGGTATCGGTGCGAATAGGGCGTTGCCCCTGCACATACACATAAGGGGGCAGCGAGGCGCCGTTGCTGTCAAAGCCCTCCTCCACCCCGACTTCCACATCCGAGGCGAGCCTTAAAGCAAGGGTGGCGGGCGTGTCGCCGTTGTTGCGGACGCGCAAGCTAATCCGTGCGACCGATTGAATGAGGTCGATGCGCAAATCTGTGTCCCAGCCTTCTACATTCCAGATGCGGCGGATGTAATAACCGCTGGCGCCTGGCCAAGCGCGGGAGAAGGTCACTGTAGGGCCGCCTTCGCGTCCCCAGACAAATGTCTGGGTCTGCCCTTCACGGGTTGCTTGCATCGTGATGTAGATTCCCCCCGGGTAGACTCCCCATGGGTAGCCCGAAGTCATCGCGATTCCATCATCGCGTATTCCCAATATTTCGGTACCTTGGGAGGTTCCCAGCTGGATGCTGCCCTCCGCAGGGCGAGTGGTGCAGGGGCTATTTTCGATGGGGAAACACCCAGTTCGCCAAGTGACAGTTCCACTAAGTCCCAGTGTTGCGCCGAGTACGCCGTTGCTCACACGAATATCGCGATAGTCATTGCTCACGGGGTTTTGGTTGTCCGGACATCCGCATCGCGTTCTGGTACCGGGTTGATATACCCCTTGTGCCAGTGCGGTCGCTGCAAGAAGAGCAGCACTCCCGATTATCAAGCCCCATCGTTTCATAATTCGCATAGACCTCCTTCCATGTTATCGGACCACGACCAGCGGTCGCACGGCTCGGGCGGTTTCACCCTGTTCATTAGTAGCAAGAATCTGGATTTGGTACGCGCCAGGCGCTACGGCGATCCCTGTATCGGTGCGTCCGTTCCATGTGGCTGTGTTGATGCCCGCGGCTCGGCTGCCGTTTTGCAGACGCGCGATAACCTTTCCGGTTGCATCCTGCACCAGCACCTGTACGGTGGCGTCATCATTCAAGGCATACTGCACCGAGAACTGATTGCCGCGTGTTTGGCTCACTGCCACACTCGAGATTTGGAGTCGACCGGCTCGTGCAGGTAACGCCTCGATAAGGAATCGTCGGCGGCTGTTTTCGCCCGTGCGAAAACGGTATGAGCTGGTGTGGATCATTGAGACGCGTTCCCCGGTCGCTTGATCTACGAGTATGAGGCGAGTAGCGCGTGGTAGTGGTCGCACTTGCGACCACTGGAGAGTCACTTCCGCGTCAGGTTGGTCGGTGACCACTTCGATCTCCCAGCGTTGGGTGCGCTTGGCATCGCGTCGAAGGTCTTGCGCCAAAGCGGAGCGCGTGCGCTGGTCGAGAATATCCAGTCGTAGGTACGACTTAAATGCGGGGGGTTTTTCGACATCTTCCTGCCCGAGGTCATCGCTGGCTTGCGAAGCGGTTCCGATGAAGTTATTGGCGTCCTCGCGGTCGTCGCTTCGTGCAACGAGGCGTACCAGCCATCCATCTGTGGGTTCGGGCGCAACGCGTGCGACTTGCTCGGCGCGACTGCGTACAGAGCCAACTGGAGGTACGACGAGGGTACACGGCTTGAGCGCCTTAACCCAATGGGCTTGCCATGCCAGCAACTCCCCCAGCGGCGCCGTGCGCCAAGTATACTCGCCCGTGAGCGGGACATAACGATAGAGTTGGGGGCGAATATAGTCGCGCGCAGCCGCTTCCTGCAGGGTCAACCGCTGCACCTGCCCTCCGGCGCCAAAGATCTCCACTTCACACGCCGCCCAAGGCACATTAAAGGGGAACGGATTGCCAATCATGTTCCAACCTTCCTGCAACGGTATCAGGTAGGCGGTATTGGTATCTACTGCCTGGTTGCCCAAGATAAATGCAGGAGTAGTAGTCCGCACAAAATACCCCACTCCTCGGGGCGGTGTAGGCGTATTTGTTCCGTCGGGGCGCACCGCGACTCCAGGTGGATTGAAACCGGCTCGCGGGTCTTTGTTCGAGACGGTATAGCGTGCATAGACGCCCTGTTCTGGTAGGTAGCGAGCCAAGATCACCTCGTTTCCAAACACCTCTTCTGGGGTCTGGGTAATGAGATACGGGGTCGAGAACATCGCCAGCCCAGCATTCTGGACATAGGCTTTGGCGATTATTCGCGTGGAGCCACTGCCTGTGACGCCATCCTGCCCTACCGCTTCCACCGAAATTGTATGACGCCCTTCCCCGGGCAATGTGATGTTGAAATCGAGCGTTATCGTTTTGAGGCGCGTGTTGACCACTGCGGTCGGCTCCCACAGCGAGCGGGGCAGTGGATCGCCATTTAGGCGCACATTGAGAATATTTGCAGGGTCATTGTTCAGGACACGGCGTATCACAATCACCGCTCGGATCACACGAGTGTCGTAGGTTGTTTCGGGCGTCGGTTGCAGGAATGCCACACGCACACCGCCAGCGCCTCGCAGCGCCTGCTCCACATCGATGATTCCATAGCCCAGTTCGGGGTCTGGGACAGCGCGCCCGCGTGAGTCTGCCGTCTCTTTGAGAATCACGACTGCTTCGGGTTCCACGGTGTTGATGTTATGGCGTGGAACCCCCGCAGATAGCAGCAACGCCACCGCCGCTGCAACATAGGGACCTGAATATGAGGTTCCCTGCACATAATCGTAAAGCTGCGTGGTAGAGACGGTCGTAATCACCCCATCGAATTGGCTACTCTGTTGGTCGCCGCCTGGGGCTGCCAAATCGATATCACCGTAGTCGGAATAGGACGCTCTCGCACCTGTACGCCCCACGGCGGAGACACGCACGACATTTTCATAGCTGGCGGGATAAGAAGGAATGCTCGTGTTGTCGTTGCCAGCAGATGCCACTGGCACCACACCCCGACGATAGATCTGTTGAATGAGATCGTTCTCCTGCGGCGAGAAGAAATAGCCGCCATAGCTCATGTTGAGAACATGGATATTTGCCGCGTTGTCAATTACATACTGATATGCTTTTAAGATATTTTCAGTGTACAATGGTCCTAACGGCTGTTGGGTGACTTTCAAGCCGACCACTTTCACATTTTCCCAGATAAGCCCTGCGATTCCGATGCCGTTGTTGGTGACCGCTGCGGCAACGCCGACGGTAGAGGTTCCATGCGAGAAGCCCGCGCCTTCGGGGTTGATGTCTGTTCGCCCCGCCGCGTCGTCAGTGGTGAAGCTGCGGGAGAGCGGGTCAAATATCCCCACTAAATCTGGATGCGAGGTCTGGAAGTTGTCATCGATAAAGGCGATGCGGATTCCCGTTGCCCCTTTCTCCAGGTCCCATGCAGCGGGCATATTCATCATTCGAAGCGCCCACTGCTCAGAGAAGAGGGGGTCGTTCGGCACATCGTGGTACTGACGGATATAGTGAGGTTCAATATAGAGCACTTCGCTATTTTGCGATAAGGTTTTCACGGTTTCCAGAACGCGATCGAGCAGCGCGTCGAGTGGGACGCCTGCTTGGTCGCGCAGGCGCAGCACATAAGTATCGCGCACGGCGATCGGACGCACATCCGCGTTGACACTTTGAGCAATCGCGCGCGCGGTATCGATGGTGCGCCCTGCCTTCAGGCGCATAATCATCTCACCCGGCACGACATCGTCAGGCGTGAGCGTTTGCGCTCCACCGCTGTGCAATACAATTACGATTCCAAACAGCCATCGCCACATCCATTTCATCGGTATCTCCTCCCGATAATTGCCTGTTGATAAAGACGCATGAAAGGGGCGCAGGTTTCGCCTGCGCCCCGAATTGACCCTTACGGGCTGGGCGGCAGCTCCTGCGTGGTGAATTCGAAGGGACGGCTCCAGACATAACGCAGTCCGCCTGGTCCTGGAATGGGACCTGGGTTATCGCCCAGGTTGCGCGCGCCCACGCGCCAGTAGAGTGTGACGCGCTGCCCAGTTAGCCCCAAGCGATTCAGCAGTGCTGTCTCAAGGTTGATTCGCTCGGTGGAGACCGGCGAGCCGCCTACCGCTGTAGACAGAATCTCCGCAGAGGTAAAGGTGCGGTTGCGATCGTTGAAGGTCGGGTCGGTCGATACTTCCACGCGGTACGCATTCGCACCTTCCGCCGCCAGCCAGCTGAAACGCACATCTTTGGGGTCCACATCCTCGCTGCGTTGGACAGGGGTGAGCAACTGCACGGGCAACAACACCGTCGCCTGCCCAGAGCGCACGCGGTCGGAAAGCTTGAACAAAATCAGCTGGGTGCCTTCCGCGTCGATTCGCTCGCGATAGACCAAGGCAATTTGATAGGTATAACTCCGTCCGGGGGCAACGCCAGGCGCGGGGTCAACAGCCTCGAGAGATAAATCTTCGCTACCCTCACGTGGCAGACTGGCGTAGTTGAAGGTGCGCGGCACGGTGGTATCGATGAAGAAGTTCTGGTTGCCTGGCGTCACGCCCACGGGCCGCAGATTCCCGTTGCCGTCTGTACCGATAAAGTCGGAGCGAAAGATTTGCCACTGAATGGTGTCGGACGCGCTTTTGGCGAAGAGGGTTGTTTTCCACGACACGCGCACGAACGGTTCGAAGTTGCCGTCGGCGCCTGCTTCTGCCACGACTTGCTGCACGGGGGTATTGCCGCCCGACGAAGCGCGCGCCACCCCGAAGGCGATTAAACCGATCACCAGAATCGGTCCGAGCGAGCGCAGGAGTTTGTTTCCTTCGCCGCGTCGGCGTGGGTGCTCCGTGGTGACTTTACCAGCTCGCACCTGCACCGTGGGCACACGATAGACAGCGCGGGCGCGGTCTTCGCTCTGGATGCCCCGCCCAAAATCGATAATTTCACCGACGGCGTCGCTATCGGAGACTTGGGTGATGCGGATGCGCCCCACTTCCTCGCCGCGGCGCACGACAATCATCTCCATACCTGGCTGCAGTCCGCCGCGAATCCCGCGATTCAAGAGCACCTCTTTGCCTGCCCGTGTGGTGAGGATTGTGGCTTCGGGAATGGTGTAGTTGTTGATGGTGCGAACCGCTTCGAAGGCGGCGTTGCGGATGGCTTCCTGCACCAGTGTATCATCGTCGCCTGTGTAGCCGGGGCGACGGTTGCTGTAGCCGGTTGCCACCGCGCCGTTGATCGGTTCGCCCGATGCGATATCGATGACGCGCACGGTGATTACGACCTGTGCTTGTTTCGGGCTGCCGACAAAGGTCACGGCGTTCACTTCGCCGGTGATAATCGACTCGGTTTGCAGCGCACGTCCAAGTCGCAGGTAGCCCGTTTTCGTCAGTGGGGGCGCAAGGTCAAGGTCTTTGAGCTGTTGTTCTACCTCACCACGCGCCAGCACCTCATATTTGCCTGATTTTTGGTATTCGCTTGCCACGGCGTCGGTGGCGGCGCGTGCGATGCTTGCACCGCCGTAGCCGCTTTTATTTTCGAAGTCCAGCACCGCGATGCGGGGCAGTTGCACCAGTTGGGCATAGGCGCGCGCTGCGCCCAGCGGATAGAGCAGCCCGACAACGAGCGTGCTTACCGCACCGAGATACGCTGTGCGTGTTGCCCAAGTTCGTCTCATCCGTGTTTTCACCCTGATTGCTCCTCCTTCATAGTCTGCTGCTTAGCGCGTGAGGATGAGAGGCGCCGTCGCACGTGCGACCTGACCGTCCTCGCTCACGGCTCGAATTTCGATAGTGTAGGCGCCGGGGGGCAGCGCCACGCCGCTCTGGTCGCGACCGTCCCAGATGACTTGCTGCATCCCGCCACTGCGCGTCGCTTGATTGAGCAGCTGGCGCACGACCTTCCCGCCAGACAGAATATTCACCTGAACGGTCGCCTCTCCTGTCAGTTGGAAGGCGATGGTGTGCTGATTCCCGCGTCCGGAGTTGACCTGCACCTGCTGGATGCGCAACAACCCTCCGCTGGACACCATCTCGAGTCGGAATCGGCTCACGCCCGTTGCGCCTGTGCGGAAGGTGTACGCGCCTGTTGTGCGCAGGTAGCGTCGCTCGCCGGTATCCAGGTTCACCAGTACGAGGTTCGCCGAGCGCGGCAGTTGTTGCGCGTCGGGCCAGCGCAGAGTGACCTCGCGGTTCGGTTGGCTGGTCTCCACCACAAACTCCCAGCGGGCGCTGCGCGTTGCGGGTTGGATATCCACGCCGTAGATTCCGCTCTGTGCGCCCCAGTTCAGGCGTGGCATGCTGATATGTACATAGTCCGCACCGACGGGCGGCGGCTTGAGCAGGTCATAACCACTATCATAGCTCGAAGTGGCTGCACGCGACACGCCCACATAGGCGCGGTCTTTCCAGTCACCCGACTCTACCTCCAGCGTCAATCGCCAGCCGCCAGCGTTCGTCACAGCGCTTCGGCTGGGGGCTGCGGTCGCAGCCACGGCACTGGGCGGAATAATCAGCCTCGTATCCCGATACGCGTAGAGCCAATAACCTTCCCACACCTTCATGCGGGTGGTCGCGGTATACGCGCCGAACGAGTAGCCCCAGAGCGCGTTCGCCACGATACCCTTGCCCACCGCCGTCGTCAGTGAGACCGCCGTATTGGTGTCGGGGTCAATCACCTGCACCGCGCTCCAGTTCACATCGAAGGTGAACGGGTTGCCAATCAAGTTCCAGCCTGCTCGCAGTGGTATTTCGAACGGCTGCGCGGAGTTAGCAGGCGTGCCGCTCACCGTCAGCGGCAGGTCGACCGAGGTCTCGATGAAGTAGCCGCGTCCGAGTTCAAAGCGGTTTGCAGGCGCGTTCGGGTAGAACACATACCGAGCTTGGGTAGGATCCCAAGTGAAGAAGCGGAAGATTGCGCCCGTGGGTACATTCAGCAGGTCTTGCACATCTTGCGTATAGTCATACGGCGCGGAGACCAAGAACCGTCCCTTGAAGAAGGTGCGCAACGGCTCCGACTTGAACTCGCCGACGACGGTATTCTGTCCCGGATTCACCGTAATCGTGCGCTGGTTGGGAATGAAAGTAAATCCGGGCTTGCTGGGCACAACCACATAGTCGCCTGGGGGCACGTTGGGGAAGCTGTAGTCGCCGTTGGCATCGGTGGTCGCCGTTTGCACCACCGTCGAGCCGAAACGCAGTTCGACGGTGGCACCGGGTTCGGGTGCGCCGCCAAAGCGACGGGTGATTTTGCCCGTTGCCGAGCCTGGCGGCAGTTTCGCCAGCTGGAAGTTGAGGGTCGTCGTGGTGTTGGCGGGGACGCTCAGTGTCTGGCTCTCTGGTGCATAGCCAGGCGCTACCGCCGTAATCACATATTCGCCTGCAGGCACAGTGAGAGTGTAGTTGCCGTTGGCATCGGTCGTCACATTGGCGCGGGTGTTCGTGCCCGCAACTGCAGTGACTCGAGCGTTCGGGATGGGGTCGCCGGTATCGACATCGGTTACCTGACCTACTACAGTTCCCGGCTCTGGCTCCAGCACGAAGTCGCCCACATTGGTAGTCTGACCGGACTGAACCACGACATCACGATAGACTCCATCGGGTGTGGGCTGCACGGGGGGCAGGTTATAGCCACCGAATGAGAGGCTCACGACCGTTACATTCCAGACGCCCACTGGCACACGCGGTATTAGGAATGTTCCATCTGGGTCGCTGAACACCTCGACCGTTAGTTCGGGGTCTTGGGTGTTTGTCGCCCGAACGACTGCCCCACGCACAGGCTGGTTATTTATGTCGATCACGCGCCCGCTGATTTGTCCTGGCGGGGTAGCGAGCATAATCAGGTTGATGGTGGCTGTGGTTGCCACCAGCGTAACCGTTTCGGGGTGCTGAGTTTTGAAGCCGGGGCGCTCTGCGTCCACAACATAGACACCCGCTTCTAAGCCCACGATTCGGTAGAAGCCGTTGGAATCGGTAATCGCGAAGCCCGCGCTGACCCCTGCAATGCTGGGAGGTGTTACGCCAACGACACGCACCAGTGCCCGCGGTAGCGGCGTGAAGGTGCGGGTATCAGGGTCGTACTGGCGCACAGTGCCTTGCAGCACGCTGTGGGTCATCCAGCCAAACGCGTTGTGGATAATCTTATTGCGGTAGGCACGACACCACAAGGTGCCTGTAGGTCCGTCATTATAATAGGAGTTCACGCCCTCCAAACCAAACGCGAGGAACGCCACTTTGGAGCGCGTCGCCGAATCGGCGTAGTAGGAGCCAGCGTGATTAGAGGTACCCACAAGCGAGCTACTGCCTGCACGCGGTTGCGTGTATTGATACACTACGCGCGCGTTCGGGTTCACCGTAACGGTATCAATCCATACTTGGTTCCATGCGGCGTCGGTATACAGAGGGGTACTACTAGACGCTCCAACAGGCGGAATGACATCAAAGTCGTCAAAGGTAGGGAATACCAAATACTGCGCGGGATGCGACAAGTTCAAATTCTGCGGCTCGTCGTTTTGAATTGTGTTTCCTTCAAAGCGAATCCAGATGGGAATGCCTCCGGGGTTATTCGCAATCGGGTTGGGATCTTCCCCTGAAGGTGCGGCGACTCCTTGCACCACATGGCGCAGCCCCCGGTAAGGTATCAAGAACACATCCTCCGCGGTATCGCTATCGAAGGCGACGCGCAGAATGTCGTTCATAAACTGGTTTGCCACGGCGCCGCGCAGACTCAGTGCCCACGCGATATCCTGACCGCTGAACAGCATGCGCCCGCTATTCTGCAGGAAGTTGCGAATCAGGGTTTGTACTTCGGGGTCGAGAATGTGTCCTGGTCCTGCCCACACATTACCGGCGTAGGGGCTTGCCCAGATGACGATGCGTGGGGCGTGGAGTTTATCGCGGAAACCGCCCTGCAGGTCGGTCGGTTCGCGTTCCGTGCGTGGTTGGTAACCCGCCAGCACTGCTGGGGTGATGGGGTTGCGGCACTGCACGCGCCAGATGTCGTACAAGTTGCCGTAGGTGGTGTTTTGCCCCAAAGTATCGGAGCGGATGAAGAAGCCGGGCGGCAGGTTCGGATGCGGAATCGATCCGTCGCCATGAATAATCAGCGGTGTGCCACTGGGCGGTTGCGTGAGATCGAACGGCGGTTTGCCCGTGGGGTTATCCGTCCAGTAGCTCTCCACAGGCTGCCAAGTGGGGCGCGTGATGGAGTTGCCAATTGCGTCCACACGGTTTTGCACGAAAATTTGACCGCCCATGTAGTCTGAGACGAGCAGGATGTTGTTGGCGCCTGTGAATTGCTGGGTGGTGAACCCTGTGATGTTGTCGTAGATGAACTCGTTGCCCGCGTTGTCGCGCACAATCACATCCAAGTAGAAGTCGCTGGGCACATCGGGCGTGCGCCACTGAGCGACATACCAGTCGGTGGGGTTCCCGTTATCATCCAGTTCGGGCTGCAGCAAGAGCGTGTCGTCTAAGCTGCCGCTCCAACCTAAGCGCACGAGGCTATAGGGTTCTTTGTATTCGTAGGTTTGTGGGTGGATTGCCTGTTGTCCCACTTCCACAAAGAGGGGTACATACGCTTGCCCCTGTCCCACCAAGATACGGTTCGGGAAGAAAATATCGAACTGGAACAGTCGGTACAGGCGATGCTCCAAGCCCTCTGCGTCTTGCTCGGCGCTGTCAGGGTCTTTGAACTGCACGCGCACGAAGTTAATCCCGCTTTGCAAGTCGACCGCGCGCACTTTGATAGTGACGGTATCGCCTGGGAACGATTCTTTGGGGCTGACGATGGGCAGCACTTCCACGATAGGCGGCGTTAGGTCGAACACGCGAGTTTCCCACAGGTCGTGGATGCCAGGTCCGGGGGCTTCAGCGCCTTGGGTTCGGGTCGAGTGGTAGGCGACTCGGTTGCGCTCATCGATGGCGCCTGTGGGGTATTTCGCGCCTGCGGCAGGCGCAAAGAACGCCACGCCCGGCACATCGGGGCGCGCCAGTGATGCCGTACTGGGATCCGCCGTGAGGGCAATGGCGTCGCCCCCCAGAGGCTCGGGCAGCACCGCGCCAATCCGGTAGATGTCATAGATATTGTCCGTCACATCGACTCGGTCGGACGGTGCGCCAATTTCGTGGGGCGTGCCCGATTTGCGCGTGGACGCGAACACCAGCACGGGCGACCCGCCGATGGTTGTCCATGCGGGTTGGCGATCGCGCGGGCGGTTGCCATTTGCATCCACAAAATTCGTCCACTGGGTGACCGTGAGGGTGTTGAAATCGAGCATATAGAGGTAGCTGCTGCCGTCGGCGGCGATGCGTGCAAACGCCACCCGATTGCCGTCAGGCGACCACGCAGGTTCCACATCGTTTTCGCCCGCGTTCGGGAAGGTGATGCGTCGGAAAAAGGTTCCGTCTTCAAAAGGGCGCCCATCGGCGCGCGCCACATAGAGGCGATAGCGTCGGTCGGCTTCCGTCTCGGAACCTTGCAAGCGGTTCGAGGAGAAAATCACCAGGTTGCCGCCTGGGCTGAGCGTGGGGTGGAGGTTTTGCGTGACGCCGTTATTATCGGAGGTAATGACGACGCGCTGTCCCGTGGATAGGTTGCGTACGACGATGTTATAGCTTCCAGCAGCGCTGCGATTGGCGTAGGCGATGATATTCGCACTGGCGTTGAGCGAGGGCTGGATTTGGCTTCCGAACTGTTCATCGGGGGTATCGCCTGTGATGGGAACCAGATTCGTGAGGTTACCGACATAGGTCTGTGTCCCCTCGTCCAAATCACCGCGCCAGATGCGATAGCGGGGTGTGGGGTTCACCAGTCGTCCATTCGAACCGACGCCGCCTGCGTTGCTGGAAAAGAACATCTTGGTCGCGCCCGGGTTATAAATCGGGTGCATCTCGTCGGTGGCGGCGTTGGTGATGTCGGTATCCCAGCGCGGTGCGCGTGTGCGTTGTCGGCGCTGCTGCAGTTGCTGATGGAACTGCTGTGGGTCAAAAAGCCCATTTTTGCGCCATTGCACCGTGCCACTTTGGGGCGCGCGGGGGGGTGCAACTTTATAGTTCTGCGGCGGTATCTCGCGCGGACGTGCATTCGGCAAAATAAAGCGCCCAGGCAGAGTTTGGGTGGGCGATTGTTGGGCGTCCCCACCTTGCGCGTAACCTGCCCATGCCAGGATAAGCCCCGCCACTACCAGCTGCCATCGTCGTATCACTGCGTTTGAACCTCCTTCGTTGCTCGATTCCACAAGTACACGAGAACTCCTGCCCGTTTTTGACGAACGAAATCCGATTCCGTTGCGCCCCTCAGTATACCCCACGCGATTCGGTGAGCGAACGCCAGATTCGCTGTACTTGCCTCTGAACGGATACCAGCGATCGATGCGTGCGCACGACCCAGTCGGCGAAGGCGACTTTGCAGCGTGTAGGAAGTTGGGCTTGCAGGATGTGCCGCACGCGCAAGTGCGGCAGCCCGCGTTCGAGCAGTCGTCGCTGTTGGAGCGATGGAGTTGCTTGCACCACAATCACGCCGTCGAACCAGCCCTGCAACGCGACTTCGACTAAAAGAGGCACTTCGACGAAAACGAGGAGAGTGCTGCCTCGTAGTGCTTCGAGTTGCTCTTCCAGTGTATGCACCACTACGGGATGCATTAAGCGATTGAGTCGGCGACGGACGCGCACCTCGCTGAATGCCCACTGCGCCAACCGCTCGCGCGCCAGCAAGCCGTCCGCCGTCGTAATCGCCTGCCCAAACTCCTGAATAACTTGTCTCCATAAATCCGTCCCTGGATGGAGGAGCGTCGCCGCGATGGCGTCGCTGCTCAGTGTTGTTGCTCCCAGCGCGGCAAACATCTGCAAGACGGTGGTCTTGCCTTCGGCGACGCCGCCCGTGATCGCAATCCGTTGCATTAATTATTCGACGCGCCCGGTTCCGTTCCTGCCATCGTATCGCCGTTTTCGGCGTCGCTTTGGGGTTCTGTGGTCGCCGTCGCCTCCGAGCGCAGTTGCTGGAGCTGTGATTGGAGCCGTTCGCCGATAGTGAAGCCGCTGGTTTTGCTGGGTGCAGTCCGCTGGCGATGCTCTTGCACGGCGCGTTGCTCTTCGGGGGCGCGCAGGCTGACTACCATGCGGCGGCGACGCGGATCGAGCTCGATGATGCGCCCTTTCACCGTCTCGCCCACCTGCACAACCTCTTCCGCGCTTTTTACGCGCTTGCTCGAGAGTTCCGAGAGCGGAAGGAACGCCTCCACGCCTTCCATCACCCGCGCAAAGGCACCTGTGCGCACCACACGCGAAATCGGCACTTCGATTTCGTCGCCTTCTTTATACTGCTGCGCTGCGATATGCCACGGGTCGGGCAAGACCTGGCGACGGCTGAGTGCGACTTTGCCGTTCTCCGGCTCCAAGCGAATCACCATGACCTCAATCTCGTCGCCTTCCTTGAGCACTTCACGGGGGTCGTTCACACGCGCCCACGACACCTCGCTGACATGGAGTAATCCCTCGTACTCGCCGATATCGACAAACGCGCCGTAGGAGGTGATTCGTTTCACGACGCCTGTGAACCGCTGCCCGACTTGCAGTTTAGCAAACACGCGCTCGCGGCGTTGGCGCTCTTCCTCTTCGCGCTGCCTACGCAACTCTTCTTCCGCCAGTTTGTTCGAGGCAACCACCTTGCGCTTCTCCTCTTCGATATCGATGATCTTGATGGGGATTACCTCACCCACGAGCCGGTCCAGCTGGTTCGGGGGCAGGCGTCGGGCAATCTGGCTGGCGGGCACAAAGCAGCGCACGCCGATATTCACCACCACGCCGCCTTTGACGGCGTCTTCCACCATCGCCTCCAGCGTCTCTTTATTGTGGTATGCCGCCACAATAGAGTTCCAGAGTTTGTCGAAGTCGGCTTCGCGTTTTGAAAGCTCGGGCATCCCGCCTTCGCCGCGCGTACTCATCACCTTCACATCAATCACATCGCCCACCTGCACCACATCAGTTGCCGATTCGATTTTGCCAGTCGCCAATTCCTTTTTGGGGATTTTGATTTCGGTTTTGGCGCCGACATCGACCAGCGCGGCGTCGCGATCGACCTGCACGACGGTCGCCTGAATGACTTCACCGGGCTCGAACGAGGGGAAACTTTGCTCGATGGCTTCATCCATTGACAGGATGTCCCCCTCATCGCGGGACGGCTCGGAGCGACTCTCTGTGCTTGTAGGGGCTGATTCGGAAGCTGCGGCTGCAGGTGCTGCGGGAGTGTGGGCTTCCGCCTCTTGCGGGCTACTCCCTTCCCCGCTGACCGCTTCGGACGCACTCGTGGTCGCAGAGGCTGGTTCGGCACTCGTTTCCACGACAGCGGTCTCCTCTTCTGTCTTAGCTGCCGTCTCGGTCGCCAGGGTCGACTCGGAGGACAGGTTCTCACGGGTCTGCTCGTCGTTCCACATGGTTCTACGGACCTCCTTCAGGGCTACAAATTGAGATTCACGACAGAATTCGAATCTCCTGCCGTTTCCGATTCAAAATGGTGTAAAATGCCATCGATATAAGTATACTCCACTCGCTGCGTGTGGGGGTTCCAGAGGATGATGTCGGCGCGTGCGCCTGGGCGCAGCGTGCCCAGCTCCCCCTCATAGCCGAGGGCGCGGGCGGGGTTCGCCGCGCAGAGCAGCGAGGCGACCTCCCAACTCAATGCTGCGGCGCAGTGCTTGAAGCACGCGTCCATCGCAATGGTGCTACCCGCCAATCCACCTGTTTCCACCATGCGGGCTGCGTTCTGCTGCACGATTGCGCGATGCCCCCATAATTCGAAAGTGTAGCCATCGGGCATGCCCACGCCTGTCGTGCCATCGGAGACGCATAGGACGCGCTCCACCCCCTTCGCTTTGACCAGCAGCTGCGCCGCGGCAGGATGCGTATGGATGTTGTCCCAGATAACCTCGGCGGTCAGTTCTTCGTGGAGCAGTACCGCCCCCGCCAATCCAGGGTCGCGATGCTGAAACGGGCGCATGGCGTTGAAAGTGTGCGTGGCGTGGCGTGCGCCGTGTTCGATCGCCTGCAAGGTCTGCTCATAAGTGGCGTCGCTATGCCCAATAGAGACGATAATCCCCTGCTTTGTGAGGTACTGGGTCAGCTCCAACCCGCCTTCTAATTCGGGCGCGAGGGTGACGATGCGGAGTTCGCTCATCAACTCGCCCAGTTCGGTTTCGAGTTCGCGAATGCTGGGGGGTCGGATATATTCGGGCGGCTGCGCTCCGGCACGTTTGGGGTTGATAAAAGGACCTTCCAGATGGCATCCGAGCAGGCGTGCGCCTGTGGAACCGTGTTCGCGCACCTCACGAGCGGCGCGGATGCAGTTGCGGATAGCGTCCCACGGTGCGGTAAGCGGCGTCGCCAGAAACGCGGTGACGCCATGTCGCAAGAGGCGTTGCGCGATATACTGAATCGCCTCGGGGGTACCCTCCATCATATCGCGCCCGAAACCGCCGTGAATATGCAAGTCAATCATGCCGGGCAGGGCGATATAGGTTCGCGCATCCACATCCGGCGGCTCCACACGCGCCAGCAGTTCGGGCTCGTAGGGTTCCCACGCGACAACCTGCCCTTTGTCCACCACTAACGCGCGCTGCTCGTAGCGATGTCCATCGGTAATCAGCGCGCTGCAATAAATCCGAAACGCCATGCAGGTTAAGTGTACCCCATGTCAGGATTTACTCTACGCGGAACCGTACCATGCCGAACCGTATTATGTCGCCCGCTTTGAGCGACTGTCGCTGCACGCGCTGCTCGTTGACATAGACGCCGTTCGTGCTGTTGAGATCATACACGACCAACACACCGTTTTCCAGAGCGATTCGTGCATGATGGCGGCTCACCGAGAGATCGGGCACAATCAGCCGATTATCGGTTTCGCGTCCGATGGTCAGTCCGTCTGGGGGAATGGGGATCCGCTGTCCTGCGAGCGCGCCCTCTAATCCGACAAGCGCGGTGGCTTGGGCAACGGCGGTAGCGGTTCCCGTGGGTGTGGGGGTGTAAGAGGGTGGTGGCATGGCAGTCGCAACAACAGGGGTACAGGCGCACGCCCCCGTGAGGGGGTCTTGCCGTTGCCCGCAATAGGGACACACGCCGGGGGGTGTCGGTAGCGGCGGTGGCAGCGGTGAACGCACCACATCGCGTGGCGCACGCTGGGCTTGCCCCTCACGCAACTGGAACTGCATTTGGAAACTCCCTATCTGAAGCGTATCGCCATCGTTCAACTCCACAGGCGCGGCGATTGGCTGTCCGTTGAGGAACATGGGGGCGTGAGGAATGAGCGTATAGCCGCCCCCATCCATCCGTATCTCGGCGTGGCGCGGCGCGACCTGAGGCTCGCCCCGCAGAGGCACATCTGCCAACTCGTCGCGACCAATATAGGCGCCGTCGCGGTCAATCGGATAATCCTTGCCCTCGTTGCGCCCGTACAGGACGCGCACCCACGCCGAGCGCGTGAGGAGCTCCAGCAGTCCTATGAACAGCCCAATCCCCGCCCCGATGAGTACGAGGGCAACAGCGCGTGAGGGTGCGCCCGACTCGCCTTCTGCCCGCAACGCAAACCCGAAAATGGAGCCGACCGTGAGCGCGAGGAAGTCAAACAGCGCGCCGCCCAACGCCCCACCAATCGCCCCGCCAAGCAATCCGTTGCGCATCCGCTTGGGTGAACGCGCGATTATCCCCTCTGACAAACCGATCAACGCCCCAAACGCGCTCCAGCCGAGAATACGCCCGATAATCAAACCGATGATAGAAAGCCCAGCGCCCAGTACGCTAAACAGGATCTGCCCCACAGTCAGCCCAATCCAGCCGCCCGGTATGCCCACCAGTGCGCCCAGCGCGACGCCGCGCAGGATGTGCTTGCCCGTGCCCAGCGACAGCCCTGTCGCCAAGCCAATCATCGCGCCGATGAACCCACCCGAAACCGAGCCGAATAGGGCGATATGCCCCCAATCGACCGAGCGGCGGATGTCATCGCGGGTGAACGGCTCATTCACGAACCACGCAAGCAAGCCGCCTACCGCGCCAAACACCATTAAGTAGAAGAGCTTGGAGACCATCTTATTCTATGCGGAACAGGCTCGCGCCCAGTTGCACGGTGTCGCCCGGCTTAATGGGTGTCGGCGCACTGATACGCACCCCATTTACATAGGTTCCGTTCGTACTGCCGAGATCTTCAATCAGCACCTGGTCGCCCTGACGGACAATCTGTGCGTGGCTGCGGCTGATGCCCATATCGTTAACTAAGGCGATCGGATGAACCGCCTCGCGCCCGATGGTCATCAGGTCGGCAGTGATTTCAAAGGTTTGCCCTGCATGAGGTCCCTGGATGGCAACGATGCGCGTGGCAGGTCCCGCTGCGATGGTCATCGTTGGGGGTGGGGCAAGAGTTGGCGGCACCCCGGCGCTCTCCAGCGGCGGCAAATCGAGCTGGGACGACGCAGTAGGGGCAGCGGTGGACGCGCCCGTGCCACTGGGCGATACTTGGGGCAGTTCCACGCCGAGCTTGCTCATCGCTTCGCCTAACTGCTGCGGTTTCTGTGTCGCCAAGCGTATCAGGAAGTATATCACGCCTACTGCCAGCGCGAGTGCAATCACGAACATCACAATCGCACCCACGCGGCTGACGGTGGGCGTCTCTTCGGAGGGCGTGTCTGCGGCGACGGCTTTCGGCTCCAGCGTGGCGACCGTCCCGCTCAGCGCTAATTCAATCACCGGCACGCGCAGCTCGCGCTCGGCTTTCAAGGTCATCTCCTGGGTGGTTTTCCCCTCTTCCCCATACTGGGCAGTAATCTCTAATTTGCCGAGGGGTACGCGCTCGAATATCAGGATTCCCTCCGCCGACGGCTCCAGCACGCGCTTCTGCTCGGCGCCCGTCGAGTCTTTGAGGGTCACTAACGCGCTGGCGACGGGTTTATCCTGCGCACGCACATTCACTTGCACTCGAGCGACATGCGTCCAGCGGTCGCTTTTCAGTTCGGTTTTCTCCTTCAGCTCAGAGACTTTGAGCCGCGCCAAGTTGCCCGTTTTGGACTCGTAAATCCACAGCGTTTCGGCGTTTGCAGGGAGCTTAATGGTTACGCTGGCATCGTTGGTTTTTTGCGGAGCGTTCAGCGGGTTGCCTTTGCCATCTTCGGTCCACCACCACCGCTCGCCTTCTTGCACGAAGCTCAGCGTCGTTTCGCGGGGCTGTGCAGTGGTTTGCGTTTCGGCAGGCGGTTTGGAGGGCTTGGTCTCCGTTTGCCCCCAGCCCAGCGCGGCAACCAACCCCGTGAGCGTGACGGTTAGCAAAGCTCGCATAGGACTTGCGATTCGCAAACAGAGCGCATATTCCTGCTTTGTGGGTACGGCTCCCCAGCGCATGGCTTGCGGTTATGATCCCGCGGATCCATGTTCCACCAGTGCAGGCGTGTAGGGATGCCGATGCCGACGCTCCAGCGCGGCGCGTACCAGCCCCACAAACACGGGATGGGGGCGGTTGGGACGCGACTTGAACTCCGGATGGAACTGACCCGCTATAAAGAACGGATGTTCTGGCAGCTCAATCATCTCCACGAGGCGGTTATCTGGCGAGACGCCGCTGAACACCATCCCGTGCCGTTCCAGCAGGGCGCGGTACTCGTTGTTCACTTCGTAGCGATGGCGATGGCGCTCGTAGATGACTGTGTCGCCATACAGGCGCGCCGCGAGCGAGTTGGGCGTCAATCGGCACGGATAGGCGCCCAGTCGCATCGTGCCGCCCTTATCGCCAATCGCACGCTGCTCGGGCAGGAGGTGAATCACGGGGTAAGGCGTGTTGTGGTCTACCTCTTCCGTATGGGCGCCCTCCAACCCGACCACATTCCGTGCAAATTCGATCACCGCCATCTGCATGCCGTAGCAGATGCCATAAAAGGGGACGCCGTTCTCGCGGGCGTAGCGGATGGCGTTCAGTTTGCCTTCCACGCCACGCGCCCCAAACCCGTGCGCCACCAGAATCCCATCTACATGGCGCAGGCGCGCCGCGACATCGCCCTGCTCCAGCTCCGACGAGTCAATCCACTCAATCTCTACGGCGGCGTCGTTTGCTGCACCTGCATGCTGGAACGACTCGGCGATACTGAGATACGAATCGCGGTTCTCGATATATTTGCCCACCAGCGCGATTCGGCAGCGTGCGCTGGGGTGTTTGATACGCTGCACGACGCGCTCCCACTCGCTGAGGTCGGGGGGCGTGTCGGGTAGCCCCAATCGGCGCAGCGTTAGCCCCGCTAACCCCGCCCGCTCAAATAACAGAGGAATCTCATAAATGGTCTCCACATCCAGCGATTCGACCACCGCGTTCTGCGCGACATCGGTGAAGAGCGAGATTTTGCTGCGCACCTCATCGGGCAGGGGTACCCGCGTTCGACAGATGAGTACATCCGGCGCGATGCCAATCTCGCGCAACTTGATGACGCTGTGTTGCGTCGGCTTCGTCTTAATCTCGTCCCAGCGCCCGACGGTGGGGATGAGCGTGACATGCACATACATCACATTCTCGGCGCCCGCGTCTTTACGGAACTGGCGGATGGCTTCCAGAAAGGGCAGACTCTCAATATCGCCAACCGTGCCGCCCACTTCCACGATGACAATGTCGGCGTTCTGCTCTCGCCCTACCCTGCGAATATGCTCTTTGATCTCGTCTGTGATGTGCGGGATCACTTGCACTGTCGCCCCCAAGTAGTCGCCGCGACGCTCCTTATCAATCACCGACTTATAGATGCGCCCCGTCGTGACATTGGAGTTGCGTGTGCAGTTCACATCGAGGAACCGCTCGTAATGACCGAGGTCTAAGTCGGTCTCGGCGCCATCTTCGGTCACAAACACCTCGCCGTGCTGATAGGGGTTCATCGTGCCGGCATCGACATTGATGTAAGGGTCCATTTTGAGGGGGGCGACGGTGTAGCCCCTGCTGCGCAGGAGCCTGCCTAAACTGGCGGCGGCGATGCCCTTGCCAATGGAGCTGACCACACCGCCGGTCACAAAAATATACTTAGTGCTGGACACGCGCTCTGCCTCCTGGATGCGAAATCGGGATATTGTACCTGATGGGGGGCGCCCCACCGTACAAGCCCCTCGGCTCCCCCTCGGAGCGCTCCCATCGTCAGCAGCGCGCTGGCATCGCGCGAATCGGGAGGCAAACGGTGAAATGCAAGCGGCGGCAATCCCATAGAGGATGGTAGCGGCGGGCGGACTCGAACCGCCGACCCACCGGGTATGAACCGGTTGCTCTGACCAACTGAGCTACGCCGCCCCCTAAAACTGGTGCGGACGGGGAGACTCGAACTCCCACGCGCTTTCGCGCACTAGAACCTGAATCTAGCGTGTCTACCAATTCCACCACGTCCGCGCGGCTTTTAATATACCCCAAAAGAGAGGCGATGTGTCAAGGGGGGGCGGAGGGTGTTCGGAAAATGCATAGCAGAAAGCCCTCCCCAAATACAGACATAGTGAAAACACCCTAAATCGCATCCCGCTCCCACGCGGTGGGAGAGTGGCAGGGATGCGGGCATTTTCGTATACCTTCTGCGGCATCTATCTTTTGACATTGAGTTAGCGTGGATTAAACAGCTTCTCAGAGACTTTTCCCGGACCACCTCACAGTGAAAAAACACTCGTGTTGAACACGACAACAGCTTTTTTCAGTGTTTTTTCAGTGTTTTTTCAGAGGCAGTCCATTAATTAGGGCGGAGGAACAACAACGATGCGTAGGTTCCATACATCTCGGTACGATTGGCGAGCAACGATTCGCCTTGCGTTACGAAGCGTGATGACGCTTGCTACGCTTTCAGCGGCGAGCCTGACCCCGATGTTTGCGAATCCGTTCAGCGTGACCGTGCCAACGGCGAACTCGTGTGCAACTGCCGCGCAATCAAGTTCACGGTCGTCAACGGTGTGGTATTCGTGAACCCAGTCGTCGGCTGTAATGGCGAGATTACCGACCTGGCGTGGGCGCTGCGCTGGCGCACACGATTCCATATCCACTTCAGCACACTGCTTAAGGGCGCAATCACGGTTCAGTTCCGCATTCCAGGCGGAGCGATTGTGGAAGAACACGCCCTGCAAGTGGAAGAGGCGCCCGATGGCTACTATGCGGTGCTGGATACCGGGCTGCCCGAAGGCGAGTATGAGGCGGTCATTCTCACAAACGGCGCACTGCCCAAAGTCCAGCGGGTCAACATCGCAGGCGACGGCCCCATAGACCTCGATGCCGACTTCCTCTGGGGCGATCTGAATATGGACGGCGTCGTCGATGATGGCGACCTCTTAACCGTGCTGTTCAACTTCGGCGCGGGCAGCGGCGGCTAAGTCGGCGCTCTTGTGAGAAACTCCAGAGGGCGCGGAAGGTTGTCTCTGCGCCCTCCAAATCCTGTTACCAGAAGAAGAACTTTTCAGGGCATCACGCTCTCTGAAAAAACTATGCTTACAAAGCCTCGAAAATCTCGCGCCGAGGCAGTTGTGGACAGCGTGGAGGGCGGGCTTCGCTCACGGCTTGAATGGCTTGCTCAATAAATTCTGTCAAAGTATCGCGCACTGTACTGTAAACTCTTTCGCCAATCGGTTCTGTGCCGTGCGCCAAGTATGAATGATTGCGCTCACCAATCGAATCCCGAACTCGGCTCTCCTTCTTTTTGTAAAGCGCACCCACCGGGTCATCCAGTTCACTCAAAAGCGTATAGCTATCTGTCAAAGCCAACTGAACTTTACGGTTGGACTCGGAAGTGCGATTAGCATACTTTTCACGCAGGTGCTCTGGGAGCCGGTTTATGTCCACATTCGAGGTGTCGATCTGGTAGGCTTGGCTTAGTCGCGTTTGGGCAAGCATTTCCACGGCGCGATAGAGTCGCGCCACAGCGTCGTCATAGCGTTTCTGAGCGGCGCGCCGCTCGGCGTTCATCAACAGGTCATAAACGCGCCAATAACCCGATTCTGAGAGTGTCTCCAGTAGCTTGCGCAGCGCAGGCAAATACTTACCCGCCAGATTGCCGCCGAGGCTCTCGAGCAGATCTGCCGCCGTCGCATAATCGAAACGATCCCAGTGCTCAAACGCCTTGCAATAGTTTTGAAGTTTGATCAGAGACTTTTGGTCACCACTGCTCAGGTTCAACTGAAGCGCCGCCTCTGCCAGCAGTTGCTCTGCGCCTGCGTAGTCATATTGATGCGCGCCAGTTGTTCATAATGATTGAGCAGGATTTTACTAGTCTGAACGGGGACAGGCGTGTCCGTTCCAGCGCGCACTTTTACAAGGTCAACACGAATCCCGCGATTAACCTGCAATTCCCACTGTCGTAGGGAGGCGACAATGGCGAGCGCAACCGACATCGTTTTACTGCCGCCTGTATAGTTTGCAATTACTCTCGCATTGGGGAATCGCTGATTGATTTGCAGACTCAGGCTTTCAATCCGCTCGAAACAGCTATTCAGATCGTCGGGATCGTTCAGAAGGACTTTCTCATACTGATCGGGCTTCAGGTGAGTTTGTTGAACGATGGACGGTTGGTCTTCCTTATCGCGTTCCTTACAAGGTTTTCCTGCGCCGTCGACGACGACTTCACTTCCTTTGGGACCTGATGAGCAGATGAAGTAGACGAACGTAGCGTTTGTCTGGCGTATGGCGTTTACCACTGGCTCACAGGAGCCGCCGACTGTTAGCAGCAACACCGTGTCATTCATTTGCTTCACCTCAACTGTTAGGTCTATTCCAACAGCACGTGTTGGTACAGTTTCGTTGTCGTGCGTAGGCGTTTGCCTGTTTTCACATCAGCCTCCGAAACAGCTATAGTGTACCTGAGTACGCGGTCTTTTCCATTTCCTCGGGTACAAAAGCGGCTGCTGAGGTGTCGCATATGGCGGGCACAACGAGTCCGATGGGCGCGGCGGACGACGCCTTGAGCGGAGTCTGCCCGCCGCCCGCCTTAGGTACCCTCGTCTATCGTTTCCACCGCCTCACCGACGAACGCCTGCACCAATTGTTGAGTGGGCTTGCCCAGCAGGGTATCGCCGCTGAGCCAGCGACCACCGAAACCCCCTGTGCCTTTGTGGACGGCACGGGAGTAGGGTTTTCAGGGGCATTTTTCGCGCAGTATTTG
>NKPV01000045.1 GCA_002254605.1 Armatimonadetes bacterium JP3_11 | reverse complement strand
CTGCGACGGCTCATCGTCAACTCGCTTGCGCAGGCGCGTGCTGCAGACTCCAACGAGCGCATCGATATCTCAACCTCAGAGTGGCTATTCCTCCTCTCGGTGTTGGCGGAGGTAGATCCGACGCCGCCCGACGCCCTACGCTACAGCGACTGGATGGAACAGGTCATCGAGCACGCGATCCTTCCGCCCCCATCCGAGCAAAATAGATCCTTTTTACAAAGCGTTCAGAACCGGCGTATCAGACTGATTCACATCCTGTTGCGCTGGCGCAATCTGCCCAATGCCGAGCAGCACCTCAAGCGGCTTTGGAACGCCTGCCTGCACGACGCTTTAGAAGACCGCAACACTATCGACTGGTCGCCCAACCGTACGGACGAGCCGTGGTGGAACTGGTGCGACTGGTCGTCGATAGAGACGCAGGCAATGGCGCTGCAGGCGTTGTTGTTGAGCCGTGAACACGCCGTCGCATGGTTCGGTAGTGTCGCACGCTACGAGCAACTCATCAGTAAGACGGTAATCGAGCTGGCGCAAGGTTATCGGAATGGATACTGGTATCAGTCGCGCGAAACAGCGTTGGCGATTGAGGCGTTGCTAAGCTACAGCGTACGCTACGAGCGCAACTTTGCCGCACGCGAGGCGGAATACGAAGTGCGTCTGAACGGGCAGCCGATTCAGCGAGTGTCCGTCGCAGCGTTCAGCGGGCGGCGGTTCGTGCAGCCGCTCACACTCAAGAACCTGGCGTGGCGTCCGGGCGAGAATACCCTCACCCTGCGCCCGGTGCGCGGCGCGCCGTTAGTGAGCGTGGTCTTGACCCAGGCACGCACTGTACCCCTACAAGAAACCCCTTCGGGACCGTTGCGGTTGCGTGTCTACCGCTTGGAGCGACCAGACGAGCTGGAGACCTCCGGCGAACAGCTGCGCCCATTGCGTTCGGGCGACGCCGTGCGCGCGGGCGCGTTGCTCCGCATCGATGTGGAAGCCCGCATGCCCCAAAAAGTCTCGCGCCTCGAATACACCGTACTGGAGACGCCCTTCGCCGCCGGTTGCGCCCCGTTCGATACCGAAGCCTTTCTCCGTGCCTGGTGGTGGGACTATGCGCACGAAGAGATACGGGACGACCGCGCCGTGGCGTTCCGCCAATACTGGCGCGATGGGGACGCCTACCGCTACACCTTGCTGGTACGCGCCGAGACGCCCGGCGAATACACCATCCTGCCGGCACATCTGTGGGGCATGTACGCGCCCTACCAAGCGTACAGCAACGGATTCAAACTGCGGATACGAGGCGATTAAGACCGGGACGGTTGAGACGCGCTGCAACAGGGCTGAGGCAACGAAGGAACGGTGGCGATCATGGCTGCTCCGTAAACACTACGGCAGTCCCGCCATGAGCAAGGTGCAACTTGAGGAAATCTTTGCCTTGAACACGAGCCCAGCCTGCGATGGGATTCCCGTCATCGGTGATCGTACCCTCGGAAAGGGTTTGCCCAACACGAGCAACACGCTGCAGCCCCTTCCCATCAGTTCCCACCACCCAGATCTCGCCCGTGCCTTCGTCATACAAAGCCACATGCTTACCAGAGGGCGAAATGCTGGCGGAGACCACTTTCTGGAACCGATTCCCCACGACGAACGAATCCCCAGTCGTCGGATTCTCAATCCGTACCAGCTCATAGCGACGAAGGTCTTCTGAGATTCGCTCAGTTCTATAGACTTTGCAGCCCTCTGACGAAGCAAGCAAATCACCTTCGTGCGCCAAGACAAGTTGAATCTTATTAGATTTAGACGCGGGATTGCTGAAATGCCAAGCGGACGCCTCCATAGCCACGACCAGCATCATCGCGATAAAGAGCAACACCCCCGCGCCCATCGCCATAACCGTTTGGAGTCTCGTTCGGGTGCGTGCGCGTTGTCGAGACGCCATCTTTTGGCGCTCCTCGTACATGCGTACCGCCTGCTGCAGATTCTCTTCAGTGATACCTGCTTCTTGGGCGATGGCACGCAGATGCTCTATCGAGAAGGAGTCGTCGCGCAAGTTCGCGGCGATTTTGAGGATCTCGCCCGCCTCTTCAGGCGAATAGGAGCGCTCTGTCTCCACCGACCGCTGTTGCTGCTCCAGAGGCATCGCTTCTCCCCCAAACTTAATTATACCCTTCGTCTTTAGTGTAGAGGTTGCATTACGACGCACCTGCTTGAATAAACATCACCGTACGGTTGCGCGAGGTACGCAGATACTGTTGCACGGCGCGTTGCACATCATCAGGGGTGATTGCAAGCAGGCGTTCCAGCGCGCGATTCACTCCGTCGGGGTCGCCCTCGAACGCGGCGAAGTACGCCAACCCCAACGCACGCCCCAGCGGGCTTTGCATGCCGTAATACAGGTTATCGCCCCAGCGTTGCGCCAACACCATCGTGCGTACACGCTCCAACTCACGCTCCGAGACGCCCTCATCCGCCAGTTTGTGAATCTCGTCATACAACACGGCTTCCACGCGCTCAGGCTCGATGTGCGGATGATGCAACACGAACAACCGAAACAGGCTGGGCGCTGGACGCGCCTCTGCCCCGCCCGAGACGCTAACGGCAATCTGCTCTTGCTTCACGAGGCGTTGATAGAGCCGCGAGGCGCGCCCATCCACCAGCAGGTCGCCCGCGATTTGCAGCGCGTCGTTTTCCAAAGTACCGCGCGGTGGAATCTTCCAACAGACAGCCACCGCAGGCACATTCGCCAGCGCATCGTGGAACACCTCGCGCCGCTCCTCGCGCTCAGGCTCCGACACATCGACTGCAGGCGGCGCGGGCTGCGGAGGTATCTCGGCAAAGTAGCGCTCAATCCACGCGCGCGCCGTCGCCGAGTCATAATCGCCCGCGACCACCAGAATCGCGTTATTGGGCGCGTAATAAGTGCGGAAAAACGCCTGCACATCGTCCAGCGTCGCGTTGTCCAAGTCTTCCATCGAACCGATAACCGAGTGCTGGTTCGCGAAGTTATCGTAGGCGATTTCGCGCAGGCGCTCCATCGCGCGGGCATAGGGCTGATTGTCTACACTCAGCCGACGCTCCTCTTTAACCACCGCGCGCTGGTTGTCCAAGTTTTCCTGCGACACCTGCAGCGAGCGCATCCGATCCGACTCCAACCACAAGCCCAACGGCAACTTGGACGCAGGCAGCAACTCAAAATAGGCTGTCATATCATAGGAGGTGAACCCATTCAGCACGCCCCCATTCGACTCCACATACTTGAAGTGCATCTCGCGCGGCACATTCTCCGAGCCTTGAAACATCATATGCTCAAACAGGTGCGCAAAGCCCGTCTTGCCGCGCGGCTCGTTCACGGAACCGACCTTGTAGAGCACCAGCACCGCGACCGTCGGCGCGACCGCATGCGGCGAGAGAATCACCTGCAGCCCGTTCGGCAGGGTATAGGTCTCATATTCGATGCGCGTGGGCGTCAGCATGGTAGGAAGTATACCTTGCGCTCGTTCCGCACCTGAGGCGGTCAGCAAAAAAACCGAGCCGTGTCCAAATGGCACAAAAGTTGCTGCATGGCAGGTAGGTGTCTTGAAAGGGAGCGATTGGACTGTCTTTGTAGCGAAAGCGAAAGAAAGCTTTTATTGAGAGGAGGCTCTGGACAGGGCGGGGGATTCCCCGCCCTGTTTTTTATTGGGGAGGCTCTACCTGTTTGGGATACCCCAGCAGGGGGCGCGCCAAAGTGATTGGGAATCGCCCTGCGGTCTGTTCGTAGCGTAGAGCGGCTTCTTCAAAGCGTTTGCGCTCGACGGCGATGCGGTTCTCGCTGCCCGTGATTTCATCCATCAGGCGCACAATAAGCCAGTCGTTGCGTATCGCGGGGTCTTGCAAAAGTTGTTGCACCAGCGTGTTGGCTTGCGCAGGGTTCTGGCGCAACGCCTGCGCCAGCGTCTGGAGTTTTTCCCGTTGCTGTTGGTTGACCTGCTCGGCGAGGCTTTCCAAGCGCGGAATCAGGGTGGCTTTGCGTTCCTGTACATTTTGGAGTTGGGCGCGTCTCAGCGCCACTTCCGACCACGCCTGACTGAGCGCGTGTTGGCTGTAGAGCAAGTTCAGCACAAACAGCGCCACGAACACCGCCATCGCCACGAGAATGTATGTTCGCCGTTGTGCACGGCGCAGGCGTTCTTGTTCTACACGGCGCAACGCCTCGCGCAAGTGCTGAGGATCCACGCCAATCTCTGCCGCACTGGTCTCCAGCGTCTGCGCATCGATTTTGCCCTCTTGCTCCTGTTGTAGGCGTACCGCTTCGCGGATGACTTCCTGCGCCTGTTCGGGGTTCAGTTTCTTCTCTTGCATCGTGTTCACCAACTCCTGCCTGCGCCGCCTCCGCCCGAGCTGCCGCCGCCAAAACCACCCCCCGACGACCAGCTGCCAGAGCCTCCCCCCGCGCCGCTATCAAAGCCACCCCCCGACGACCAGCCTCCAAAACCGCCGCCGATGAACCCGTCATCATCCCAGCGGCGTGGGCGGTGCGAAGGGCTCCAGTCGTAGTCCACGCGCTCTAATCGCGGGAGCACGCGCGTTTTCTCCTCACGGTAATCGCAACGGGGGTTTTTGCACTGGTACGAGACCAACTCCAATCCGCTGCGGGCGTAGGTCGGAGCGCGCACCAAGCGAGTGGTCTCCTGAACCGCGTAGCCCTTGCACTGGGGGCATCGGTGGTAGGTATTGAGCAAGGCGACTTTGGGGTGAATTTCCAGCATCCCGCACCGCGCACACTTCCATACTTGGTAGTTGACGCTGCCCAGTCGCTCCTCGGTGCGCTGAAGTTCGTTCAGGTACGCGTCGTCGGCTTGTTCGTCGAGCAGCGACATCGGCTGGAGGCAAACGGGACACTTCGGTGGTCGTTCACGCAGCAAGTAGGCAAGCAGCCCCACGCCGCCGCCCAACACCAGCAACCCGGCGAGAGGCAGGGGAAAAGATGCAGGGCGAGCGGGGGCGTAATCGTCTATGGGCGTCGGCACCACATACGGAACCGTGTCGGCGGGCGGTTCATAGGCTCCCAGCGACTGCGCTTTGCGGACGCGCTCAGCGATCGCCTCCACACCAGCAATCACACCGCCGGCAATATCGCCCTTGCGGAACCGCGGTACGACTACGGTGTCCAAAATCTCGCCCGCCGCCGAGTCGGGGATAATCGCCTCCATTCCGTAGCCGGTTTCGATCTCCACGCGCCGATCGCCCAGCGCAATCAGCATTAGCACGCCGTTGTCGGCGTCGCGCTTGCCCACGCCCCACTTGTTGAAGAGTTCGGTGGCGTACTCTTTTGGGGTAGCGCCTTGGACACGCCGCAGAATCACCACAGCGACCTCCGCCCCCGTTTCACGCTCCAGGGTGCTAATTAGTCGATTCAACCGAGCCTTCTGCGCCGCGCTCAGCACGCCCGCCATATCTACCACCCATCCCCTCTCGGTTTGGCGCGGATTGGGAATCTGATGGATAGGCTGCCCCCAGCCGAGAGACCAGAGGCAACAGAACCCCATAAGCCACCGAAGCGCTTTCATCTTCGCCTGTCCCCTTGCCATGAGTCTACCTGAAAAGCGACTCCCCGCAATTTCCGCCAAATCGGCAGGAGTCCCCCCACATCTCGCGAATCGTACCCCCAACATCTTGGGAGGTTCCGCATGGAAGCAGGTTTTGTCCATCTACATCTACATACAGAGTTTAGCTTATTAGACGGGGCGACGCGCATCAAGGAGCTGGTTAAGCGTGTGGCGGATTTCGACATGCCCGCCGTCGCGATTTCAGACCATGGGGTGCTGTATGGCGCAATCGACTTTTACAACGCCTGCCAAGCCGCAGGGATAAAACCCATCATCGGCTGCGAGGTGTATCTCGCGCCGCGGAGCATCAGAGACAAGACCAAACAAGACCAGACCAGCTACCACCTGCTGCTGTTAGCCAAAGATGAGGTCGGCTACAAGAATTTGATTCGACTTAGCACGATTGCGAATTTGGAGGGCTTCTACTACAAGCCGCGCGTGGATAAGCAGATTCTGCGTGAGCATGCGCAGGGTCTGATTGCCACCTCATCGTGTTTAGCAGGCGAGATCCCCGACGCACTGCTCAAAAACGACTACGAGCGCGCCCGCCGCCTGCTGGAAGAGTATCTGGACATCTTCGGGCGTGAAAATTTCTATATTGAACTGCAAGACCACGGACTGCCCGAACAGCGCAAGGTGAACGAGGGGCTGCTCAAACTCGCTGAGCAGTATCGCTTGCCGCTGCTGGCGACCAACGACGCACATTACCTGACCCGCGAAGACGCCGAGATGCACGATGTACTGCTCTGTGTGCAAACAGGCTCCACACTGGACAAGCCCGACCGCCTCAAGTTCGGCACGCAGGAGTTCTATGTGAAGTCCGCACAGGAAATGGCGCAACTGTTCCCGGATTATCCCGCTGCACTTGCCAACACGCTCGAGGTGGCGGCGCGTTGCAACCTGAATCTGGAGTTTGGACGCGTGCAGCTCCCTGCGCCCGACCTACCCGCGGGCAAAACCGCCATGCAGCACCTGCGCGATTTGTGCTATGAGGCGCTGCCGTGCCTCATTCCGAACTACAACGAGACGCACCTTCAGCGGTTGGAATATGAGCTTTCGGTTATCGAAACCACCGGGTTCGCGCCGTACTTTTTGATAGTGCGCGACTTCGCCCAGTTCGCACGGCGTGAGGGCATCTACTTCGGCGTGCGCGGCTCTGCGGCGGGCAGCTTCGTATCGTACTGCATCGGCATCACGGATATCGACCCCATCGAGTATGACCTGACCTTCGAACGGTTTCTGAATCCTGAGCGTATCCAGATGCCCGATATCGATATGGACTTCGAAGACGCGCGGCGCGATTTAGTAATTAAATATGTGCGCGAGAAGTACGGGCAGGATCGCGTGGCGCAAATCATCACATTCGGCACGCTCGCTGCCAAAGCCGCGCTGCGCGATGTCGCCCGCGTGATGAACATTGCTCCTGCGCTGGTCGATCGCCTTGCGAAAGCCATCCCCACGCAGCCTGGCATGACCATCGAGAAAGCGCTTACCATCGCCGAAGTCAAGCAAGAGTACGAACGCAACCCCGAAGCCCGCAAACTCATCGACATGGCGCGAAAACTGGAAGGCATCACGCGCAACGCGAGTGTACACGCCGCAGGCGTGGTGATTTCCAAAGACCCGCTGACCGAACATGTGCCCCTCGCACGCTCAGCCGACGGTGAACCCGTGACGCAATACCATATGGGGGCGCTGGAGCAAATCGGGCTGCTGAAGATGGACTTTCTGGGGCTGTCGAACCTCTCCGCGCTGGCGCAAACTGTAGCAAACATCAAGCGCACGCGCGGAATCGACATCGATGTGCGCAACCTGCCTTTGGACGACACCAAAACCTACGAGATGCTGGGGCGCGGCGACACCACAGGCGTCTTTCAGTTAGAGAGCGCGGGCATGCGCCGCTACATCCGCGAACTCCGCCCGCAAAATGTGCGCGAACTCGCCGCAATGGTCGCCCTGTACCGACCCGGACCGATGGACCATATCCCCACCTACATCAATCGCAAGCACGGACGCGAACCTATCCAGTATCCCCACCCGTGGCTGGAGCCAATCCTCAAAGAGACCTACGGCGTGATTGTGTATCAAGATCAGGTGCTGAAAGTGGTGCAGGCGTTGGCGGGCTTCTCGCTGGGCAAGGCGGACATCCTGCGCCGCGCAATGGGCAAGAAAAAGCCCGAAGAGATGAAGCGCATGCGCGCCGAGTTCGTAGCAGGAGCGCAAGCAAAAGGCATCCGCGAAGAAGAGGCAAACCGCCTGTTCGACCTGATTGAGCCGTTCGCGGGCTACGCTTTCAACAAGGCGCACGCCGTATGCTATGCCCATGTCGCCTATCAGACCGCCTACCTGAAAGCGAACTACCCCGTGGAGTACATGGCGGCGCTGATGGCAGTGTTCAAAGACAAAACCGACAAGATTACGAACTTTATCGACGAGTGCCAGACGATGGGCATTCGCGTCTTACCCCCCGACATCAATAAAAGCAGCGCAGGCTTCACGGTGGAGCCTTACTCGGAATCCGACACGCCCACACGCGGACGCCGCCGTACCGCCAAAGCGCCGTCGAACTTCGAGCATGCCATCCGTTTCGGACTGGGCGCCATCAAGGGCGTCGGTGAAGCCGCGGTGGAAGCGATCCTGAAAGAGCGCGAGGCGAACGGCGCGTTCGAAGACATCTTCCACTTCGCCGCACGCATGCAAGAGTCGGGCGCACTGAACCGAGCCACACTGGAAGCGTTGATTCAAGCGGGCGCGTTCGAATCGCTCCATCCAAACCGTGCCCAGCTGTTGCACGGGCTGGACGCCGTGCTGAGCTATGCGCAATCGGTTGCCCGCGCCAAGGCGATGGGACAGAACTCGCTGTTCGAAGGAGGCGAACAAGAGGAGATCGCTATGAGCAAACCCCCACTCCCGCTTGTAGACGACCTCAGCACACCCGAAAAACTCGCCTTAGAACGCGAGCTGCTCGGCGTGTACCTCTCCGACCACCCGATACGCCCCTACACGCGCGTGCTGTCGGGTAGGGCGACCCCCATCGCGCAAGCCGCCGAACGCGAAGGCACAACGCTCACCATCGGCGGTATCATCACCAGCGTGCAGACCCGTGTGTCCAAAAAGACCGGGGCAAAAATGGCAATTCTGCAACTGGAAGACCTTACAGGCGCTATCCGAGTCACGGTGTTCGCCAATACCTACGAGCAGTACCGCGACAAGATTCAAAAAGACCGCGTGGTGCTAATTAGGGGCAAGCCACAGGCAAGCGATTTCGGCAACCGCAACGGCGAAGGCAACGGCGCCGTCGAGTTCCGCGCCGAGCATATCGAGCACATTCCCGAACCAACCGAGGCGAACGATGCCCCGCAGATTTACATCCGTTTGCCCTATTGTCGTCCCGAACAGCTGCGCCAACTACGCCAAATCCTGGAGCGGCACGCAGGCGAAGCGATTGTGCGGTTCGAGGTACCTACTAACGGACATACGCGCATCGTGGAGGTGCCCCAGCGGGTCGCGCCGACACCAGACCTACTGGCGCTGGTACAGCGCATCCTCCCCCACGCCCAAACAACGGTGATGAACTGATTTGCCCAACACGCTCAGGCATGCCCAAGCGAACCCGTGAAGCATGTCGGGGTACAATATAGATTGATGGCGATTCGCGTCAGGTTGGGGCAGGACGAAGTGCAGGTAGAACCCGGCGGTTCCGCGCAGATTGTGGCGTCGATACGCAACGAAGGGGATGCACCAGACCAGGTAGCACTGGAGGTTGAGGGTATCGACTCCGAATGGTGCGCGATCCCTATCCCCTCCTTTCATGTAGCGCCCGGCGAGGAGGTACAGGAACGGATTCTGATCCGCCCGCCTCGCAGCACCGAGAGCCGCGCAGGAACCTATCCGATTCTGGTGCGCGCCCGGTCGTTAGAGAACGGCAACTCGGGCGTGGCGCAAGCGAGCCTGACCATCCGCCCCTATAGCATGCTGACGCTGGAAATCGCCCCGAAACGCGCGATCGCCACCCCGTTACGCAAACGCGTGCCCTACGAGCTGACGATTTCGAACTTCGGCAATACGGAACAGACGGTGCAACTGCACGCTTCCGACCCCGAAGACGAGCTGGTGTTCGAATTAGAACGCGAACGCATACCGCTTGCGCCGGGCGAGACCCAGAGCGTGCTCCTGTATGCCCAACCGCGTCGCTTGCCCCTCTTAGCGAACCCGGTTTTGTTTAGTTTCACAGCGACGGCACGCAGCGTGGAAGAGCCGCTGCGCTCGTCTTCCGCCCAAGCGCAACTGGAACGGCGTGGCATGGTCAGCCCACTCGTGCTGGGGTTCCTCGCCGTGCTGGGATTACTGCTGGCGCTGTGGGCATACACCCGTCCCTTGCCCGTCGAAATCGTCGAGTTCACTGCCCAGCCCGCCCAGATTACCGCTGGCGAGACAACTACCCTCAGCTGGGTGGTACGCAACGCCGACAAAGTACTGATTGAACCTGCGTTGGGGGAGTTTAACCCGACGACCACGAGCTCGGTGCAGGCGCAGCCGCACGCCACAACCACCTATCGCCTCATCGCCCGCAATCGCTACGGCGAGCAGATACGCGAGGTCGTCGTCATCGTCCAGAACGCGCCGGAGCCGCCTGCGCCTGTCATCAGCAAATTCTACGCCGAGCCGCCGCAAATCAAGCGGGGAGAAAGCGTCCTCCTACGCTGGGAAGTGCAAAACGCCTCAGAACTCATCCTGACCCCGCCTGGGGGACTCAAGTTAGACCCAGCGATGCCCGGCTACGAGCATCGCCCCTCCCGCACGACCGAGTATGAGCTGATCGCCCGCAACGCCGCCGGGAAATCGGTGAGCAAGAAAATCACGGTCGAAGTGATTGACCCTTCGCATGCGCAAATCGTTAGTTTCACTGGTCAGCCTGAGACGATTCAAGCGGGCGAGAGCGCGACCCTCCGCTGGGAACTGTTCAACGCGGTGCGCGCCGAAATCGACAACAACATCGGACGCATCGACCCGAAACAGGGCGAACTCACCGTGACGCCGCCGACCACAACCACCTACACGCTAACGGCTTACGACCATGAAGGGCGCCCCGTGCAAGCGAAGGTCACCGTCCGCGTGGAAACAACTCAGGAGACCCCGCCCCCAGGGTCGCCCTGAGTGCGTTTGCGCATCTCTCGGCGCACCTTGCGTTTAATCCGCGTCAGCGCATTATCTACTGCTTTCGGTGAGCAGCCCAATTGCGCCGCAATCTCACGGTAGCTCAACTGCTGGTGGTACAGTTCGACCACTTTCGACTCCAACGGGCTAAGCCGTGTTTCTAAAAGCTCTCTGCGCTGCTGTGCAGATTCCAACTCAGTCAACTGACTCAACAGATCCTGATTCGGGTCGGGCAGCTGCTCCAGCCATCGCCGACCGCCCTCCTCGCCTTCTGAGAGACTCAATACAGGAAGGCAAAGGCGTTGCATGCGTTTCAGCTCCGACAAAATCTGCCGACGAATACACACCCGCGCGAACGCTGCGAACCCCGCGTTGCGTTTCGGGTCATAATACAGCACGGCACGCCAAAGCCCTATGAAGGCTATCTGGCTAATATCTTCGGGGTCGCAGTTCGGGAGATAGAATCGCCCCGCGACGCTTTGCACTAATGGTCGGAACAGCGTCATCACCTGCTCCGCCGCCTGTTCGTCCCCCTGCTGCGCCCGCAACACCAGCTCATTTGTCGCCTGATAATCACAAAACCCTGCCATAGGCGATCACCACCCCTATTATAGCCCAGTTTTCAACGATGAGGAGCGCCATCTGCAGGAAAATCGGTATCTTTCCGCAAAACACCGTCTCTATCCTAAGTATATTCCCCGGTTTCATGGGGTAAAGGTGAGGATGTCTGAAAATCGGCGGGCATAGCAGGGCGCACACAGGCGCGCCCCCATAGCCCACCCGACGCCATCGGTAGGGGCAGACCTACATGTCTGCCCCGTGCAAAGGGAATTTACGAACACCCCGAATAAAGGTTGCCAGGAGTTCTCAGAATAGGCTATAATAGATAGGCATAGGCAGGCTGCAAAGTTATACCGACATGATGCGACCCGCCTATTCCTATCTTTGCCCTGAATGCACAGCGATATACCATGCACTCTATACCATAAGGAGGTTGCTATGATACCGGTGGGCTTGTTCTCAGTAAGGCAGGCAGAGGAAGCCGATCTGGAGCGGATTGTGCAATTAGACCAACTGTTTGGGTCTGTTGCACTCACACGCGACTACTTCGAAGCGTGGCTTCGTCATCATCCCCAAGGGTTCCTGGTCGCCGAATATGATGGGCGTATCTACGGCTACAGTATGGTGATCTATCTCCACCAGCATCAGATTCGCGAAAACTGGCTCCTCGACACGGGCGGCGGCACATGCAGCACGCACTCGCCGCTGGGCGAGTACCTCTATGCGGTCAGTATCGCATCGCAAAAACAGGAAGCGGCGCGCGCCCTCTTTATCGCCAGTCGGCGCACCTTTATTCGCTCGCATGTCTATCAGACGGTCATCTTCGGCAGGCTACCCCGATTCCGTAAATGGGTCGAGTCGCATGGCTACTGTCCAGAAACCCTCACGCGCGACCAAAAGCAACGGCTGCTGGATATCTATGTGAACACCCTAAACGACCCTTATCAGGTGTTCTATGAGGGGATGAACTTCATGGCGGAATATGGCGTGGTGGACTATCTGGAGGGCGATGCGGACTCGCTGGACTGCGCCTTGAAACTGGTCTGGCGCAACCCGTACTATCGTCCCTTGCATCGGGATCGTGCCCTCGTGGCGGCGCCCGAACAAGCGGTGGCGTCGATGGAACTGTCCAAATAGCACACCGCGTGAGCGGAGGTTCTGTTAGCCAAGCCACTACGGCAGTGGGGTTCCTCTGGTACACTCTATACCGATGCGGGACTCGATTCGCGTGGCGGTGGTGTGCGGCACGCGCCCCGATGCCATCAAAATGGCGCCTGTGGTACATGCCTTGCGTCGGCATGAGAGGTTTGAGGTGCGCCTGATTGCAACGGGGCAGCACCGCGAGATGCTCGACCAAGTGTTGCGCCTATTTGGACTGCGTCCCGACGCCGACCTCAGTATCATGACCACCCACCAGACCCTCACCGAGATTACTCTGCGTGCGTTGGAGGGGCTGGATCGGCTCCTGCGCGAATCGCCTGTGGATGTCGTGCTGGCGCAGGGCGACACCACGACCACCTTCGTCGCGGCGCTTGCGGCGTTTTATCATAAAATCCCGTTTGGGCATGTGGAGGCAGGGCTGCGCACTTACGATAAGTATCAGCCATTCCCTGAAGAGATGAACCGTCGGCTCACGGCGCCAATTGCCGAGTTCCATTTCGCGCCGACCGAGACCGCCCGGCGGAACCTCCTTCAGGAGCATATCCCCGCCGAGCGCATCTGGGTCACAGGCAACACGGGCATCGATGCAGTGCTATGGGTGGCGAATCAGCCTTACGAGGCGGACGACCCGATGCTCCAGCGCGCGTTGGCGCACACGGGCAGGCTGATTTTACTCACCACGCACCGCCGCGAGAACTGGGGCGCGCCGATGGCGAACATCGCCCGCGCCGCACGCACCCTGCTCGACCGATTTGACGACCTGATTTTACTGTTGCCGATGCACCGGAACCCGCGCGTACGCGAGACGCTCCTCGAGATTTTAGGCGATCATCCGCGTGCGCTGCTGACGGAACCGCTTGACTACGCACCGTTCGTGCATGCGATGCGTCGCGCCGACCTCATCCTGACCGATTCGGGCGGCGTGCAGGAAGAAGCGCCCGCGTTCGGCAAACCAATCTTGGTGCTGCGCTCCACAACGGAGCGTCCCGAAGGCGTTGAAGCAGGTGCAGCGAAATTGGTCGGTACCGATACGGAACGCATCGTGGCGGAAGCGACACGCCTGCTTACCGACCCCGATGCCTATGCCCAGATGGCGCGTGCCGTCAACCCCTACGGCGACGGGCACGCCGCCGAACGCATCCGCGACATCCTTCTACAGGAGCAACAGCATTTCTCAGCGGTCAACCCCTAACAAAGCAGGCGCCGATACCCCTCACTGTCTGATCGGTGGGAAGAAGGTTCAAGCATGCTGGAGTGTGGCTGCGGAGCGGTTTCGCATACGAAACCGCTCCTGTGGGTTTTTAGGCGGCGCGACTGGTTTGATGAACGGTTTTGCGACGGAACGCGCTGAGCGCACGGCGGAGCTGCTCTGCGGTTCGGTAGAGGTCGTTCGCCCAGCGTGCCACCTCTTGCGCCTGCGCGGCAAGCTCTTGACTGGACGCGCTGACCTCTTGCGCCGCGGCGCTGGTCTGCTCGCCCGAGCTGGCGACCTCGTCCATTGCGGTGCGCACCTGTTCCGCGCTCCTTGCCATCTGGTGTGCAACCTCGCGATACTGCTCGACGACGCGGCTCACTTCATGCACAGCGCTCACCAACTCCTGCTCGAACTGCTGCATGGACTGTTCCATCGCGCTCACCGCTTCGCCCACGACCGAGCGTATCTGGTTCACTAGTTGGCTCACATCTTTAGCAGATTGAGCAGAGCGCTCGGCGAGTTGTTGCACCTCTTTGGCAACGACGGCGAACCCGCGCCCCGCTTCACCAGCGCGTGCCGCTTCAATCGCCGCATTGAGCGCCAGCAGATGAGTCTGGAACGCAATCTGGTTCACCACTTCAATCATCTCACCGATGCGTTGCGAATGTTCGCCCATCGCACGCACCTTGTCGGCGGTCATGCGGATTTTACCGCCCACCTGGTCAATCGCCAGCGTGGCGCGTTGCACCGCTTGCGCTTGCTCTTCTACACCTTTAGAGACCGTCTGCACGCCTTCGTTGAGGGTACGAGTCGACTCGGCGGCGTGATGGATCTGCGACGCCTGATGCGTTGTCGCGCGCGCCACCTGCTCAATCGCCGAAGCAATCTGGCTCACTGCCAACTGCGCCTGCTCGGTCGTCTCCCGAAGTGTGCCTGACGCATGCGAAATCTCATCGCTGGCGGTAATCGCCGAGCCTATCGCCTCCGCAAACAGATGACGCACATCACCCAAGTAGTCCGTGATGTCATGGTTGACCGACCGCACTTGAATCGCGTTCGTGTCCAATCCGAAGTCTTGCAACAGCATCACGATAAACGAATCGACAATCGCCTGAATGTCATAGGCAAAGACGCGCACAACAGCCTGGAACAAGGCGCGTCCGTCTTCCGGGGGCAGAACCTCTTCCGCGTCGCGGATATAGCGCGACAATAGGTCTATGTGCAGCCCGTAGCTACCCAGGTACCACTTCATCGGTAAGTCGATGACATTATGCACATAGCCGATGCGTAGGCGTTTTTGGAAAAACTCGACACCGAAGTCGCCGCCGCGCTGCGCCTCTCGGAAGATGTCTAACAGGTAGTTGGCTTGAGCCTTTTCCAAGCCCGCACGCAACTCGCTCAGTGAGACGCCCTTCACTTGCGCATAGCGCTCAAAAAACGCGCGCGTCTCACCGAACCCAAACTGGAAGTCGTAAAACTCACGCGCGTAGTCGGGCGCAATCTGTTCCACCCAAGGTGCGTACTTACGCAGTAGCTCCACCTCATGCACAGACAAGCGCAGAAACTCCTTACGCCGTCGCAGGTTCTGTTCGTTGATGTGCAGCTGCTCCGCTAAGTTATGCGTTGCATACATAGCCTTCTGCCTCCTGTCAGTATTATGGGATGGAGATTTGAAAACTGGAGGAAGAAGCAGAGCGCAGAGGGTTCCTTAGTGAGGCGGCGCCCAGCAGACAATCTAACGATAACAGTAATCGCGACTGTTGGGCGACGAGGCGCCAGCCAGCGCCTGTTTAGTCCCGCAACAGAGTCACCTCATCCACATCGATGCTCTCGCGTAGGCGGAACATCACGGTGATAATCCCTAAGCCGACCGCGACCTCCGCCGCCGCAACGCCAAACACAAACAGCACAAACACATGCCCCGACACCTGCGCCAGCAAATCGGTCTGATACCGCGCAAATGCCAGAAAACTGAGGTTCACCGCGTTCAGCATTAACTCAATACACATAAATATCACAATCGGGTTGCGCTTGACGACCACGCCGATCGCGCCCATCACGAACAGAAACGCCGAGAGAATTAAATACGCATTCAACGGCACTGCGCCCATCTTACGAAGCCCTCCTTCGCGCCAGCAGAATCGAGCCAATCACGCCCACTGTTAGCAATGCGCCCATCAAGAGCAGAGGGTACGCCCACTGCGTGAACAGCGCTAAACCAATCACGCGCGCGGTACCCACTTCGGGACTGGCTTGCGGTTCGCCTGGAATCAGCAACACCAGCGACTGAGTCATCAGCGTCGCCAGGATCCCGAAGCCGATCAGGTACGCCAGCGGACGCTTCAAATCGCGCTCCTGCGGCGTGGCATCAGGCGATCCCAGATTCAACAGCATAATCACGAACAGGAACAGCACCATAATCGCGCCGGCGTACACAATCACTTGCAACGCGCCGATGAACTGCGCCGAGAGCGTGAAGTAAATCAGCGCGAGCGTGAAAAAGTTCAGTACCAGCAGCAGCGCGCTCCGCACCGGGTTGCGCGACACCACCACGCCGCCTGCGCTGAGTATCGCCACAACCGCCAAGATGAAAAACAGAATCCGTTCGCCCAACTTATGCCTCCTTAGGTCGGTAGGGTTGCGCCTCGCGTACCAGGATCACTTCGCGCCGCTCGGGCTTGCGACTACCGAACAGCACAAAGTAGAGCGCAATCACCGCCGCGTAGCCCACCAGCGACGGAACCCAACCCCAAACCACATACACCGTCAGCAGCCCAAGGTTCACCAACCCCACCGGGATCAGAAACCGCCAGCCGAGGTTCATGAGCTGGTCGTAGCGCAAGCGCAGCAGCGTCGCGCGAATCCAGAGGAAACTGAAAAACAGCCCGAACAGTTTCAGCACGAACCACAGCGGGGGCATCAGCGCGCCCGTGAGGGTCGCCAGCACGCCCCAGAAGCCGCCCCCCTCGCCCAACGCCTGAATCGGTGACCAGTTAATCGGCGCAAGGTAGCCCCCCAGAAAGCAGGTCGTCATAATGCCGCAGATGGCTAAAATTGCGATATACTCCCCCATAAAGAAGGCGGCGAACTTCATGCTGCTATACTCGGTCTGGTAGCCTGCCACGAGTTCGCTTTCGGCTTCGGGCAGGTCGAACGGTGCGCGGTTCGTCTCGGCGAGCATACACACGAAAAACAGCGCGCCGCCAATCAGTCCCCACGGGGTGAAAATCAGCCAGTGATGCAGGAACGGCACGACGCCCCACAACGGCGCCGACTGCATCTCCACGATTTGGGTCATGCGGAAGCTGCCTGAAGCCAGCACCGCCGTCGCCAGAGCCAGCCCCATGCCCAACTCGTAGCTAATCACCTGCGCCGACGCCCGCAATCCACCCAACAGCGAGTATTTATTGTTGGAAGACCAGCCCGCCAACAGCACGCCATACGCCGCCAGCGACGACATCGCCAAAAAGTAGAGCAGCCCAACATCCACATCCGCCACAGGGGTCAGCAAGCGGTTCGGTCCCCACGGAATCGTTGCCGCTGCCACCAGAGCGGGAAACAGCGACAGCGCAGGGGCAAGCGCCCAGATCAGTCGATCGGCGCTCGCTGGCACAATCTCCTCTTTGAAAAAGAGCTTCGCCGCGTCCGCCATCGGTTGCAAAAGCCCAAACGGTCCCAATCGATTCGGTCCGATTCGGTTTTGGAACCATGCCAGCGCACGCCGCTCCAGCCAAATCACTAAAGGCAATACGCTGAGCAAAAAGCCCAACATAATCGCGATGCGCACAATCGCCCAGCCGAAATCCGCAAGCGTCATAAGCGAGGGGGATTATACCTGAATCGAGTGGGAGAGCGCAGACGCGCTCTCCCCGCAGTGTTACGGTTATCATCGCTACCCCGCGAAGTTTATTCCGCAGTTAGCAGCGCGATTGATTGATAATTATTCACGCCCTGGAGAGTGGGTAGTAGACCCGTTCATGGGTTCGGGTACAACACTGGTAGAAGCCAAACTCCTAAAACGCCCCAGTTTGGGGGTGGATATTAATCCTGT
>NKPV01000119.1 GCA_002254605.1 Armatimonadetes bacterium JP3_11 | reverse complement strand
GGTGTTGGGCGCGGGGCGCGAAGAGGGATTGGTGCTGTACCGCAATACACTCTTCGGCGGTCCGACGCTTTCCGTTTCGGGAATTACCCCCGCACAGGGTGCAAACCAAGGGAGTTTACGGGTTGCGATTATAGGCGCTGGGTTTGAGCCTGGGGCTACGGTGCGCTTGGAGCGCGGCAGCGTGCAGATTCCTGCGACGGATGTGGAGTTCGTAAGCGCCACGCGTCTTAACGCCACTTTCCAGTTCAACGGCGAACCTGTGGGCACGCAGTGGGATGTGGTGGTGCGCTTACCCAACAACTCGGAGGCGCGTTTGGCTAACGGCTTCAGTATCGTGGAGGCGATCCCCAACATCGCCGCAGTGTCGCCCGGAGGCGCACGCCCGCTGTCTACCCTTACAGTAACGATTACAGGGAGCCTGTTTGTGCCCGGCGCTCAGGTAACCTTGCTGCCTCCCACGGGCGTCTCGGTAGACCCCATCAACGCGACCAGCGTGGAATATCTGTCTCAGAACCAGATTCGCGCTACCTTCAACTTAGCACCCTATCAGCAGATAGAGAGCAACAGCGACACGCTGACTGCCCGCCTGCAGGTACGCAACCCGAACCAGCAGACGAGCAACTTGGTGAACTGGGTCCTGCAGTTCCCGGCAATTACTGTGTCGCCCAATGTGCGTTCACTCGAACTGACGCAGGATGCCTCCAACTTCACAGTGGAAGTCGAGGTGACCAACGCTCTCGACTCGGAGCCGCTCCGTGCGGAATATCGGTTGCTGCTCAGGGGTGGTCAAGAGCGTCGTATTGCACCTTCACAGATGCAGCCGCTGGGCAATCGGCGGTGGCGCTTGACCTTCCCGGCGGAAGGCGCCATTCCAAGCAACTTCGCCGACACCGGTCAGCTGTACATCAACCACTTGGGACGGCGTGGAAATGCGCTTTTGACCCTCTACCGCCCCTACGCTGCACGCATCAACTATCCCATTCAACGAGATAACCTCGCAGGTTCCGTGGGGCTCTATCTCCAAGTCACGAACGACTCCCCTGCGGTAACGGTGGTTTTGCGTCAGGGCGATCGCCTGATCGAACCGAGCCGCCTTTCGCGCACCCCCGACGGCTGGCTGGTAGGCGTCACGCAGATAGAAGCCCAGTTCCCCATTCGTCTGGAGGATCTCGGCAACTGGACAGCAGAGGTGCGCTACAGCGAGACTCAGGTTGCGCGTGTCGAGAATGCGGTGCGGGTGTCTAAGGGGCGTGTTGCATTCCAAAGCGTCCATGCGCCCCAGCCCTATACCGTATTTGGCACGCTCTCTCTCAACGCTACGATCGAACCCCCCTTGCAGGATGTCCAGTTTGTGCTGCGCATCCCCGAGCAGAACAGCGTCACAACAACCGAGCTGCGTCCTACACGCGTCCAGTACTCTGCTGAGAATAACACTTTCCGCTTAGAGTTTGAAAATGTGGAAACTGCGGTGTCTGGCAACGCCTATTGCACCCTGGAGGCGCGACATCCTTTCCTGGAACGTTCAAGCATCTCCCTGCGTACGCCAATACGAGGGGGCACACTGAACGCCACGCTCTTTTTGTGGGTTCCCACAGGGTATCGTGCGGGACGCTGGAACCGAATCCTGACTATGTATTTGTCTGCGCAAGCGACCTATCCCGAAACACCTTACTACGAGATTCCCATTCCAGTTCAGGAGAGCGTGCTACAGGCGGGACAGTTCCAAGCGGAGTATGAGTTTCGCGACGCGAGGGGGCAAGTGGTCGCGCGTGGTGTTTCACCTCTCACCCCTGAAGATTATGTGCTCCGTGGCACGCTTCCCCCGGTACCGCCCAACCAAACTGCTTACTACGAGCTGTGGGTGCGCTTTGTACCTGCGAGCCGAAGCGCGCCGCCCCAAATTCGGTCGCGCGTGGCGCCGATGGTGGTAGTCGCAGTGGTGGGAACCACAGTGCTCCTCAGTTATCTCGGTCACGAGCTGCTTTCATCAACCTGTAATAGCGCGATTCTGGTCCGCGCTGTCCAACGCAGGATTGCAGAGGATCTGGCGGGTCAAGACTTTCCCCCAGACGAAAACGAGGTGCGGCGCCTTATCCGGATTTTGTACGACTCGGAGAACAAGAAAGGGTTCGTCCAGCAGGTACTGGAAGGCGTCACAATAGATTATCTCACCAGGCTGGGGGAAGCTGCGGCAAAAGAGCGTCTCAAGGAACGCATTGAAGCCCATCTAAGCAAGACCTTGCCCGAAAAAAGCGCGGAATGGTGCGCAGATACCGCTGCAGAACTGGCGCCTCAGATGTATAACCTCGCCATGGGCAACCTCAGTTTTGAGGGGTTCCTTACTTCGCTTACCAGTTCGGTAGTGGGAGATATCGACATCTCCGTCGCCCAAAACGCGGTTAGGGTCATGCTCGAGAAAGGCAAAGAGTGCCTCGATAAGGTCGACACGCTGAGCAGAGTCTACACGAATCGCCAGACTTCTAACCAGCGTGCGGATGTGGGATATTCCTTCGACCCCAACGAAAAGAATGGCTCTGGGGGTATCGGAGGTTTTCTCCCGCCAGACCAATCGATTCTCTACGAGATTAAGTTCGAGAACTTACCTACTGCTACTGCAGGCGCTGAAGAGGTGCTGATTGAGGATGTGCTGCCTGACGGGCTTGACCTAAACACGCTGGAGTTTGTGGCAGTGAGCGTGGGTACACGGTACCAGCTGCTGGCTGCGAACACGACCACACTGAACTTAGACATCGACCTGCGCCCTGAGCGTCCCGTAATTGTGCAAGTGCGCAGTGAGTTGGACACGAACACCCGCACGCTGCGAGTGCGATACAAAGGTATCGACCCGAACACAGGCGATTACTACGATCAAGGGTTCCTCCCCCCTAACCAGAACCCGCCTCAAGGCGAGGGCAGCGTCATTTTTCGGATTCGCCCGTTAGGCACCGCTGCGTCGGGGACGCAGTTTGCAAATCGCGCCGTAATCACCTTTGACCCGCATTTGGGGATTAATCCGCCCATCGTGACCAACACCCACACCATCACGCTGGATGGGCAGCCGCCGCAGGTGACGATTGAAGTGCCTGCCAGCACAGTACCGGAGACAAAAGCGCGCCTGCGTTGGAGTGCCACCGATGATGCCTCTGGCATCGAAGCGGTGGAGATTTGGGCGCAAGAGGGCGAGAACGCGCGGCGTATCGGGTTCACCCGCGCAGCAGGCGAGCGCACGGAAAGCGGCGAGGTGCTCATCCGCGCCCGACGCTTCGGCGAAGAGACACACATCTTCGCACGCTCGCGCGACCGTGTGGGCAACGCCAACTCGCTGCAAACTGAACCCATCGCCACCATTCGCCTGGGGCAACCACCGCAGTTCCGCGCAGGCTTGCACCTCATTGGGATTCCCTTGCTGCCCGATGCGAACGACCCGCAACCACTATTTGGGTTCCAAAACAATCAGTGGGCGACCTACAACCCGGCCACGGGGCAGTATGTGCAGTATCCCGACGCGGGCACTGCGCCTGTGCCAGGGCGCGGCATCTGGGTGGCGCTGCCGAACGCCGTCCAGCCGAACCTCGTCGGCACGCTGCCAGACCCCGAATCGCACTACCTAATTCACCTGCAGCCGGGCTGGAACCTGATTGCGAACCCGTGGACGGAGCCGCTCGTGTGGCATCGGGAGGCAGTTCAGGTACGGGTGCAAGGCGTTGCACGCCCCTTAAGCCAAGCGGGTGAATTTGTCGAACCCTACCTGTGGGGATGGGAGCCGAACCCCAGCAACCCCACGCAAGGGCGCTACGTGCTGGTCTCCGATGCGCAACTCCTCCCTGGCATGCAGACCGCGTTGCAACCGTGGCGGGGCTACTGGATTTACGCCCACCAAGCCTGCACTTTAGAGTTGCCGACCCCTGAAGAAGCCGCGCTCTTTACCGGGCTAACACGCAGCTATGCCACAGAGCGGAATGGCGGCTGGAGTTTCCGCATCGGCGCCCAATTGGGCGACCAGTACGATGAGGTGCTGTTGGGCGTTTCAGGGAATGAGCAGGGGCTGCAGGTCGTTGCGCCGCCCGATCCGCCCACGCGGAGCGCCTACAGTGGGGTGCGACTGCGCCTGACACGCGAGGGTACGGCTATGGAGGCGGATATCCAGCCCCGTGCGCGTCGCGCACCGAACTGGACATTAGAGGTGCACGCCCCCCCCAGCAGCGACGAGCGTACCCGCACGCTGCTGATTACCGCGCCCGACCTGGCACGCCTGCCGCGCGGCGTGAACCCCGTGCTGCGCGACACTCAGACAGGCGAACGTCGCTTCTTGCGCAACAGTACAGGTTGGCAAATCCCTGTACCTGCTGAGGGATTGACCCGCACCTACGAAATCACCCTCATCAATACCAGCCGCTTGGTGCGAATCGTCGGGGTGCAGGTGCAATCGAATCGCAGCACGCATCAACATACCGTGCAGTTCACCTTGTCGGACAGCGCGCGCGTGAGCGTGACCGTGCAGGCTGGTGGTCAGGTGGTGCGCACGCTGGAGCAAGGGCGCAGCCGCAGCCGAGGCGTGCAGCAAGTGGTGTGGGACGGACGCGACGCCCAGGGACGCGCTATGCCCCCAGGCAACTACCAAGTGGTGATTCAGGCAGAGACCGAAGACGGGCAACTCGTACGGGCGGTCGCGCCGATTACACTTACACGCTAAGGAGGTCACCCATGCGACGCCAATGGCTGATTGGGAGTCTTGCTGTGTTGTTAACGGGCTGTGGGGGTGGCGGGCTACCCCCCGACACCACTCCCCCCGCGATTAGCAATATAGCGATTGAACATACTGGAAACGGCGTACGCGCCCGCGCTACAGTACAAGACGCCGAAACAGGCGTGGCGAGCGTGGTCGTGCTGGCGACGGTGGGCACAACCGAGCAGACTATCGCCATGCAAGCCGAGGGCAACCACCAGTATCAGGCGACTCTGCCCGCGAACACGGTGCGCGTGCGTATCCGTGCCCAAGATCGCGCAGGCAACACTCGTGAAACGGGCAATATCACCGCACCGCCCCCGACGCCGCCGTTCTAAGCTGCGCGAAAAGGCTCGGAGGGGCGCGGTAAATAGCAAAGCCCTTCCGAGCCCGTCGCATCTAACACCCACTGCTAAAGTTGAACGGCACGATGAGCCGATCAGCGTCGTCTATTCAGCCGTTTAGAGAAATTCTTTCCGCACATATGGGAGATCTTCTTGTAGGTGCGTTTGGCGATGCAGAAAGCGCTTCAGGAAACGCTGCTTTCCAGCAGGTACAATTCTCCCGATGCACTTAGACGAGGCAGTGGAGCGGTTTCTGACGCACCTCAGCGCGGTGCGCTCGCCCCATACGGTCAAAGCGTACGGTACTGACCTTGCGCAGTTTGTGGAGTACGCTCTAAACGCGGGGATAGAGCATGTGGAACACCTAAACGAGCGGCTGGTGCGCAGTTGGATGGACTCGCATCGCGCCGCAAGTCGCCGTACCCGTGAGCGGAAACTCTACTGTCTGCGTGCGTTTTTTAAGTTCAGTCGGGCGATGGGCTGGCTGGCGCATGACCCCAGCGCGGAGATTGCCCTGCCGATTCAGAAACGCCCCTTGCCGCGATTTCTCACGGCTTCGCAAGCGGAGCAGCTGGTGCACCAGCCTGAGCCAGAATATGACCCTCTGCGTTTGCGTGACCGCGCGATTTTGGAGATGCTGTATGCGACGGGGGTGCGTGTGAGTGAGCTGGCGAGCTTGGACACCACCGCGCTCGATTTGGAGCAGTCGGCGGCGCGTGTGCGCGGTAAAGGGGGCAAGGTGCGTATTGCCTTGTTCGGGCAGGCGGCGCACGAAGCACTGGTAGAATACTTGCAGCGCGCCCGTCCGCAGCTGTTGAACCCCAATAAGCCCACCCGCGCCCTGTTCCTAAACGCGCACGGCGACCGACTTACCGTGCGCAGTTTGCATCGAATCGTGAAACGCTACGGGGAGCAAATCGGCGTGGACATCAGCCCGCACACCTTGCGTCACTCGTTCGCGACGCATATGCTGGACGGCGGCGCTGACCTGCGCACGGTGCAAGAACTGCTGGGGCATAGTCGCCTCACCACCACGCAGATTTATACGCACTTAACGCTGGATAGGCTGCGCCAGACCGTGAACCGCGCCCTGCCCAGCCTGAGCCTGGAGGACGAAGAATGACGACATCCATGCACGCAACCACCGTTTTAGCCGTTCGACGGGATGGACAGACGGCTTTCGCCGCCGATGGGCAAGTGACCTTCGGCGAGGTCGTGATGAAACATACTGCGCGGAAAGTGCGCTGGCTCTATCAGAACCGCGTGCTGGCGGGGATTGCCGGCTCCGCTGCAGACGCGCAGGCGCTGATGGATCGATTCGAGTCGAAGCTGGAGGCGTCTGGGGGCAACCTGCGCCGCGCGGCGGTGGAGTTTGCCAAAG
>NKPV01000340.1 GCA_002254605.1 Armatimonadetes bacterium JP3_11 | reverse complement strand
GTGGTTTGCTGGTGCGGACCGCGCTGCGCTCGTCCGTTGCATCGCCCGTATGTCATGTCGAGGGCGCGCCAGCGCGCGAGAAATCTTCACGCTATGGAAATGTGGGAACGATTGCTCGCTGCGCGCGCACTGACAGTGGTTTGCTGGTGCGGACTGCGCTGCGCTCGATATGCATATCTTCTTTGGTGGAAAGAGTTTATAAAAGCATTCGGCTATCGAGTAGGTGCCCCATACGGAGTTGTTTGGCTAAGAGATACGGGG
>NKPV01000022.1 GCA_002254605.1 Armatimonadetes bacterium JP3_11 | reverse complement strand
GAAAAGATGTCGGCAATAGGCACACTGGCAGCCGGTGTAGCGCACGAACTGAACAACCCACTCACTGCAGTGGTGGGCTTCGCCCAACTGATCACGGAGAAACTCCGCACCAGTCGCCCCACGAACTGGAGCGACACAGAATATGAACGGGTGATCCAAGCGTTGGAGAACTTGGTGAACGGAGCGCATCGCTCACGCGACATCGTCGGCAGTTTATTGCGTTTCGCACGCGCTTCCCGCCCCGACGCACGCAGTTTAATTGACCTTAATCAGGTACTCCGCGACGCTTTCGTGTTCACCGAGCATCTGCTACTACGCAACGGCATCACCCTTGAAAAACAGTTGGCAACCGATCTGCCCCCAATTTGGGGCAACGCAGCACGCTTGCAGCATGTGTTCACAAACCTGCTCATCAACGCACAGCAAGCCACGCCCAGCGGCGGCGTGGTGCGCGTCATCACCGAGCGCTCCGAAGAGCCGAAGGGCGTGTGGACCTATGTGGAAGATACAGGCGAAGGCATCGCTCCGGAAGAGTTGGATAAAATCTTCGAGCCGTTCTACACCCGCAAGCAGGAGGGCACAGGGCTGGGGCTTTCGATAGCAAAGCAAATCGTGGAGGAACATGGGGGCGAAATTCGCGTCGCCAGTGAGCTGGGCAAAGGCGCACGGTTCTCCGTGTTCCTGCCCGCTGAGGAGGCGCATACGCGAGACCCCGCGCACGAGAATCACGCAGCGGCGTAGCAACATCGCACTCCAGGCGGTTCAGCAGCTTTCACCCCAAAGGCAAATCGTCGCTTGACGCCGCCAGACGCACGGGTTATTCTACTCTCCCAATATGGCATAATTCCCCGTAGGTGAAACTCACTACGGTTCGCGTCCGTAAAGATAGATACGAACAACGAACACGCTTAGAGCCGTCTAATACACGCAACGGAGCATGCTATGCAAACGACGCCGACGCAATCGACGAGCGAACGACGCACGACCCAGCCGAAAGCGTTGCTGATGTGCGCTCCCAGCGCGTATGATCTCCTCTACGAGATTAACGCCTGGATGCACCTCAGCGACCGACCCGACAAGCAACTCGCATGGAAACAGTGGGAGCAGCTCTACCGCACGCTCACCGAGCAAATTGGGATCCCAGTGCGCCTGATTGAGCAGGCGAGCGAGGCGCCCGATATGGTGTTCACCGCAAACGCGGGACTGCCCCTACCGGGCAAGCAGATTGTACTGTCGCGGTTCCGCCACCCAGAACGCCAAGTCGAAGAACCCTACTTCGAGCAGTGGTTCCACGAGCAGGGCTATACCGTGCATCTGATGCCCTACGACTGCGCCTTCGAAGGCGAAGGCGACGCGTTCGTGATTGACGAACTCATCGTGGCTGGCTATCTGAAACGCACGGACATCTGCGCCCATCGCTATCTAAGCCGACTCACAGGGTGGGAAGTGCTGAGCCTTGAACTCGTCGACGACCGCTGGTATCATTTGGATACTTGCTTCCTGCCGCTGGGGGACCGGCTGGTCGCCTACTACCCGGAGGCGTTCGACTGGTACGCACGGCGCGTGATAGAGCAACATTTTGAGACCATCCCCGTCAGTCCCGAGGAAGCCCTCAAGTTCGCTTGCAACTCGGTGGTCATCGGTAAGCATGTTGTGATGCCCGCAGGCTGTCCGATCCTGCGCTTCTACTTGGAAGAGCGTGGCTACACCGTACACGAAGTGCCGATGAGCGAGTTCATCAAGTCAGGCGGGGCATGCAAGTGTCTGGTGTTGTATCTCCCCGAAGATTAGTTGCCCAAGTCCGACGGCGGTTTCATCTTGCCGAGCAAGCCCATCAGCGCAACGACGGTGAGCAAATAAGGCAGCATCAGCAGCAGATCTGTGGGCAGTTGCACGCCGAAGAGGGGTTGTCCTTGCAAGCGCATTTGCAGCGCCTCGAAAAAGCCAAACCCGAACGCCGCGCCTGCGGCGCCCAAGGGATGCCACCTGCCGAAAATCAGCGCCGCCAACGCGATGAACCCTCTGCCCGCGCTCATGTTCTCACGGAACTGCCCGGTCGCCGCCAGTACCAGAAACGCACCTGCCATACTGGCGAACACCCCCGACCACAACACGCCCAGGTAGCGCAACCGCTTCACGGGCACGCCCATCGTGCGCGCCTTGAGCGAGTCGTTGCCCACTGCGTAGACGCGCAATCCCCAGCGCGTGCGCGTAAGCAACACCAGCAGCAAAAACGGCAACCCCACCGCAAACAGAGTGAGCCAACTCTGGTCTTTCAGCAGCACATTGAGCACGGGCAACTCTGCCAACCCACCCAGTCCGACGGCGCCGAACATGGTGACCACCGACGACTCGCCTGCTTCTTCGCGCGGCACGATAATCTGTCGGAACAGGTAGGTGCTTAGCCCCAGCGCGAGCAGATTGATGGCGACGCCGCTGACGATATGGTCGGCGTGCAGTTCTTGCGTGGCGACGGCGTGAATCAGTGCGAGCGCCAAGCCTGCCAGAATTGCGCAAGCCAATCCCACCCAAGGCGACCCCGTCAGCAGTGCGCCCAGCGCAGCGGCGAACGCGCCCATCAGGATTTTGCCCTCCAGCCCGATGTTGATTACGCCCACCCGCTCGCTCATCAAGCCGCCCAACGCCGCCAAAATAAGCGGCGTCGCCTGCCGAACCGCCGTACCGAACAACTGCGCATCGAATATGTCACCCATCGTCATCCCTCCATTCGCCGTCGGCGCAGGTAGACCGCAGCGACATAGAGAATCAGCACCGCCTGTACCACCACCGCAATCTCTTTGGGCGCGCCTGTTTCCGCATGGAGGTGGTACGCGCCACTGCGCAACGCGCTCATCAGCCACGCCGAGACCGGCATCAGCGCCGGGTGATTCCCCGCTAGCAAGGCAACGGCAATCCCATCAAAGCCGTATTCGCCTGGGAACCCCTCGAAGAAACGGTATTGCGTCCCACACACTTCGATTGCGCCTGCAAGCCCAGCCAATGCGCCCGACAGGAGCATCGCCTCGGTCATCCGTCGTGCGATGGGTGCGCCGGCGGCTTCAGCCGCGTCGCGGTTCGCGCCCGTGGCACGGGTCTCATAGCCCCACACCGTACGATAGAGCGTCAACCACAGCCCCAGCACGGACAGAACGGCTATCCCCAGCCCCCAGTTCGCGCTCAGGAACTCTTGAGACAACAAGGGCAGCTTCGCGGCTTCGGCGATTACAGCGGTCTGGGGCGCATCTCCAGCGGGGTCTTTGAGATACTCCGTCACCAGCCAGTGTGTGAGGTACAAAGCGATATAGTTGAACATAATCGTGGAGATGACCTCGTGGGCGCCGCGGCGCACCTTGAGCCATACGGGCACAAACGCCCACAGTGCGCCCGCCGCGGCGCCGATAAGCAACGCGAAGGGGAGATGCAACCGTTCTGGAACGCCGGGGAGCGTCCCTGCCCACGCCGCCGCCAGTGCGCCGACCAAAAGCTGTCCTGCCGCCCCAATGTTGAACAGACCTGCCTGCAACGCTATCGCGACCGATAAGCCCGTCAGCAAGAGCAGCGTCATATCGTGCAATACCGTGTCCCAGGCGTCCACAGGACCGAAGGCGTCCGTGCGTGGATAGCCCGTTGCGCCCTGAAGAATAATCTGGAAACTCTCGCCGAGAGGCTTACCTGCCGCCACAATAAGCAGCGTGAGCGCTGCCAGCACCATCAGCGCACCCAGCAGCGCAGGCGCCATGCGCGTCGTGAGCATCAGCGTAAGAGTTCACCGCGTTCCTTCAATCTCCTGCCTTTTGAGGAACTCAACGGCGCGCTGCAACACAGGGTCAGCCGACAGACGGAACATCGCGCGGGTGAGCTCTACTTCGATGTCGGGCTTTACGCCGACACCCTCGATGCGCTTCTTATGGGCGGTTTCATAGTCCGCCATCACGCACTGCAGGTAGCCGCCGTATGGTAGCTGCACAATCTTGGACGGAAGCGCCTTCCCCGGCGTAGGGCGTCCGATAATCGTTGCCCGTCCCATCTCCTGCATGCCTGCGGCGAAAATCTCAGCCGTGCTGACCGAGAACTCGTCCACCAACACAACCAGCGGCTTGCGATACTGGGGATTTTGAGGATACGCCACGATGCCGAAAGTGCCATCGCGCAGGCGCATGACGCCCAGCGGCGCCTCGCGCGGGGTGAAATACCCTGCCAGACCTCCCGCCATCAGCCCGATACCCCCGATATTTTCGCGCAGGTCGATAATCAAGCCGTCCGTTTGAGCAAGTTCACGAAGTCGCTGAGGCAGCTCGCGCATCACCGGCGGGAAGAAGGCGTTAAAGGCAAGATACCCGATGTTGCCTGGCAGGATTCGGCTCTCGATCCGCACAGGGATTTCGGGGATGAACCCAATTTGCACCCTTTCCCCGCGCACGGGCTCGCGTTTCAGTGTGACGGTATGCTCGTTGCCGTCCAGGTCGCGATAGCGCAGGCGTACTTCGCTGCCCGCATGCCCACTCAGATACGCCCGAAACGCCAGATAGGCTTCAAACCGCTCTTCCACAGGCGGTAGATTGCGTGCACGAATGCGTTCCAACAATGTTTGGGTTTCTGTATCGTCAATCGCCAGCAACTCTGCGCCAGCGGGCACGCCCCACCGCGCCGCAGGCGAACCTGGACGCACGCGCACGACCACTGGGCGACCTTCTACGAGTTGCACCGTCAAGCCTGTCTCACCGTCCGCTAAGCGTGTGCGCGCCTCCTCCTGCGCCACGAACGCACCCGGCGGGATAACCCCGAAATGCGACTGCTTCAACTCGCCCAGCATCGCGTTCAGCAGCGCGTAAAATGCGGTATCCGAATCCGCCGCACGGACTCGAGGCTCGTAGCGCGCCCGCACCGCGTCCCAATCCACCCCGCCGAGCTGGGGGTCGTAGTGAGAACGCTTCACCTCCTCCCACACAAACTGGAACACTTCGAGCCGTTGCGCTTCGCTTAGCTGCTGACTGGAAGCGCATGCGCTCAGACAAACGATAACGCCCAACAACAATCTACGAATCAGCCCTCCGAAAAACACGGTGTTTCTCATCACGAAAGGTATACCCGCATTTAGGGCAGGAATTACGATTCACCTGCTGAATCTTCCAACCAGCGTTCGCAACATACGAGCGAATCCCATGAGCGAGTTGAACCCGTTTTCGCTGCGGCAGATACGCGCATGGCTTCAGGAGTACCATGTGCGCCCGTCGAAGGGTTGGGGGCAGAACTTCCTAACCGACCGACGGGTTGCGTCGCGCGTGCTGGATGCAGCGGCGTTGCAGCCCGAAGACGCCGTGCTGGAAATCGGTCCAGGGCTGGGCGCGCTCACCCTACTCATGGCGCAAAAGGTACGCCATATCATCGCGGTCGAAGTCGATGCGCGACTGGTCGCCATTTTGCAGATGGTGATAGACGCGCAGCGGGTTGACAACATCACCCTTATCCAGGCAAACGCGCTGAGCCAACCGGTACCAGATCTGCTGCGCGGCGAGACTCAGGCAAAAGTTGTGGCGAACATCCCCTACTCGATCACCTCACCCCTACTGGAACACTTGCTTAAATACAAGTCCTCTATTCCATTGATTGTGCTGACCATCCAGAAAGAGGTGGCGGAGCGTCTGGTTGCCGCCCCTGGCGATACCGCCTATGGTGCGTTGAGCCTGTTCGTGCAGTACCACACGCATGCGGAATATCTCGGGCGCGTGCCGAACACGGCATTTTATCCCCAGCCCGAGGTCGACTCCGCGATTGTGCGTCTCACTCCCCTGCCCGACCGTCTGCCACCCTATGAGCAGAGTTGGTTTTTCAAACTCACGCGAGCAGGTTTCGGCAAGCGGCGTAAAACCTTGCGCAACGCCCTCACAGCCCTGTTCGACGACGCCGACCGCGCCAGCGCGATCCTTCGACGCACCGGGATCCAACCCTCAGCACGCGCGGAAGAGCTCAGTCTGGAACAGTGGCTACAACTTGCTCGTGAAACAGCACGCACAGTGAATCGGGAACGCTAACACTGTATTGGCAGCAGGAATTACTTTCCTTGGAGCGTATCTTATGCTGGTGAACATTATGGGCAGAGCTGTGATCTTTTGGGGACTGTTCGCGTTTTGTGTTCTGACCGTTGCGTCGGCTTGGTCGCAAGCGGGCACGCGTAGTTATGTGATTCGCAAGCTCTACGAGCGCGGTCAAAAACAGCAGTTCAACGCCGTTTATAACCTGCGGGGCGATGCACGCTCGTCCACTTTCGAGCAGAGTTTGCCTATCGCCGTCGATGCCCAGCTGCGTTTCGATACCGAAGTGATGCAGGTGCTGGAGAACGGTCAAGCACGCATGCGCGTCTCAGCGCGCTATGTGAAGCAATCAATTGACTATTTTGCCGAAACGGAGCTGCCGCCCCCCTACACCGAGACAGTCAAGGTTACGCCCTCGGGATTTCCGAGCGAGGACGATGCCAAACGGGTGGTGCAACGCGTCAAACGCGGTGAGAAACGCGAAGAGGAAAAGCGCGAGGAATCCAACTTCCCTGGACTTGACTTTCTGTTGCCCCCGTCTTACTTCCTGCAAATGGTGGGGCTGAATGTTGTGCCGGGTCCCTTTGCCCCCTTACCGCCCGGCGCAGTGCGCGAAGGCGACGAATGGGAGGTGCGCTACCCGACGCCATTCATCGACACGCGAGGGGGCAAACTCCCGCTTGAACAGGCGACGGTGTATACCTATCCTTCCACCGTGCGCGTCATCGGCGCGACCGAAGTTAATGGACGACCCGTATTGCATGTAAAACAGATTACCGACACGGAAATTAACATTCGCCTCGACGACCTGCTGATTGAAATCTCTCGCTTGCGCGATCGGAACATTCCACGGGGAACTCTGAAAGGCACGATTAAGGGGGAGATTGACTACTACTACGCGCTCTCTGACGGCTCACTGGTGCAGGCATCGGGATACGAGAAACTCAAGCTCCGAGCGGAGTACGATGCACAGACGATTCGCGAGTGGGAGCCAGAAGAGGAGTGGGCAGAGTGGGAGGTTCAGGCAACCTTCCGCCAGACATTGGCAGCAGAGCAGCCTCCCGCCGCGCCCGCTAAGCGTCCTGCCCGCCCTGCCACACAGCCCCGACGCCGATAGACCAGGGCTTCTCTGGAACGGTGAGGTAGTTGCTCACCCTACCCTTGCCGATTCGCCGCGTGCGTGCAGGGCAATCGCCGATTGATACACCCCGAGGATTCGGTCGACCACCGACGGCACAGAGAGCAGCTCGCGTTTGCGGATGGCTTTCTGGCGCAGTGCTTCGCGTTCGTCTGCATGGCGTGTGAGATATAGCACCGCTTCCACGAACGCTTCGGGGGTCGGTTCGACGATTAGCCCTGTCTGTCCGTAGTCCACGGCTTCGGGCGCGCCGCCGCCGTTCGCCACGATGCAGGGCAAGCCCGCTGCCTGCGCCTCGTCCAAGACTAAGCCCTGCGATTCCGTGACCGATGGGAACACAAACAAGTCCGCCGCCAGCAGATAGAGCGATACCTGCTCGCGGGGTACAGCCCCCGTGAATTGAACCCACTCATTCAGCTGCATCGCTTCGGCTTGAGCTTTGAGGTCGTCTAACGCGGGACCGGGTCCCACCAGCCATAGGCGGGCATTCGGGCAACCGCGCGCGATATGGGGCATCGCGTGGAGCAGCACGCTCACATTTTTTTCAGGCGCCATCCGCCCCACATAAAGCAGCATCCATATATCCTCAGGGATACTCAATTGGGCTCGTGCCTCCGCCTTGCTGACTTCGGGGAATGGTAGCACCGGGTTCCGTATCGGGGTGATAAGCTTGCGCACTCCGTATTTTCGCAGCACCTCGGCGCCGATTTCAGAAGGCGTCATGACGGCGTCCACGCCCTCGTAGTAGCGTCTCAAATGCCACCGCAACACCTGTCGCACGAGCTTCTTGGGCACGATTCGCGGCACATAGTGCAGATACTCCTCGTAAAGCGTGTGATAGGTGCTGACCAGTGGGATTTTTAATCGCCTTGCCCAGCTTGCGCCTGCCATCCCTGTAAAAAAAGGCGTATGGGTATGCACCACATCGAATCCGAGTGTTCGGAATTCGCGCCAGAGTTTGGGGGCGAAGAGCCAGGCGATGGGGTAGTCGGGTTCAAAAGGCGTGTAGAACGACGGCAAGCGGCGCACGGTGGGGTACGGATCCTGATAGCCCTTGAAGTATGGTGCGTAAATCCACACCTCATGTCCGCGGCGGGTCAGCTCCTCGTGCAAAATACGAATCGAGATGCTGACGCCGTTCAGATACGGCAGGTAGCTCTCGGAAAAGATAGCGACTTTCACGGCTGGGTCTCTTCTGGAGTACGGGAGCGGTTGCCGCGGGGCTGGCGCAGCGCCTGCTCTTCCAGGAACGCCACAATATCAGAGAGTTTGAACCTGCGTTGATTGCCTTCGGTGCGGAAGCAGCGCAGCCAGCCGCGGTCGGTGTAGCGGCGCACCGTGGCGGGGCAGACGCCAAGCAGGCGCGCGGTTTCCTCAAGCGTGAGTACAGGGTCGGTCAGACGCGCGATGAGTTCCTCGCGGCTCTCGTCGCGCCCACGCACAGGATAATATTTGCGCGTCACCCGGTCGTCTGTCCATTCGGCTAAGTAGCGCAGGTACTGAGGCAGTTTTGCCCACACTGCGTCGGCTTCCGGGGGCACGATTGCTTCGGGGTCGCGCTTTTTGTGTCCTGTGCGTTTCCTTAGGCGAGGTCCGTCAGAGTGGTGCGTCTCTGCTAGATCTGTAGGGTCGGGCTCTGTGTTTGCAGGCGGTTGCCAGCCCATCTCCTGACGCAGTAAGGGGACAAACTCGGCGAAATGCGGCACTCGAATCGATACGATGGCACGGCTTGGTGGGCTGTTGGGGAGGCTTTCAGAGGTCGGCGTAGGCGGCTCCGGCGACGGCACCGCAGAGGGCGTCGGATTCTGAGGCTCGGGAGGGGGCGCCGTGTGTGCCGCAGGCTCCGCGGTATGTGGCTCCTGCGCCGGTGGCGCATCTTCCCGCGACTCAAACTGACTTTCTAAGAATCGGTACCAATCATTCAAGCTAAGACGGCTCATGGATGCTATGGATTGTACCTTAAATGTGAAACGGCTCCTGCATACGCAGGAGCCGATGGAGGTGGATAGAGATGTTCAATCTGGGCATCGACCTATTTTCCCACTCCGTTACCAGAGCAGTATCTTCGGCGCTGGAGGGCTTAACTGCCGTGTTCGGGATGGGAACGGGTGTTTCCCCTCCGCTATGGACACCCAGATTGAAAGCGTTCGTTACACTTTTTGAGAGGGCGGTTCCCTCTCAAAAGGTGTTTTGACAACTGGGACTGAAAATCATCGGAAGTGCGTCTTTTAGGCAAGCCCTCGGTCAATTAGTACGGCTCAGCTCAACGCATTACTGCGCTTACACGCGCCGCCTATCAACCCGGTCATCTACCGGGGACCTTACTCCGTTGTCCGGATGGGAGACCTTATCTTGGGGTGGGCTTGGCGCTTAGATGCTTTCAGCGCTTATCCCTTCCCGACATGGCTACCCAGCGTCTGCTCCTGGCGGAACAACTGGTACACCAGAGGTCAGTCCAGCCCGGTCCTCTCGTACTAGGGCCAGCTCCCCTCAAGTCTCCTACGCCTGCGGTGGATAGGGACCGAACTGTCTCACGCACATACCTCCCTTGTTTCCAAGGGTGTAGACTATACCTCCATCCTTCCTGAAGGACTGGAAGGAGCCGGCGTATGATGGGTGTCATAGATTTGCGCCTTTCGCGCAGGACGCCCCATCTCAGGCATATCGCCTTCAGTCGTTACGGGGAATGGAAGCTTGCAGCGCATTACTGGCATAACCTTGTACTCATCAAGGTGTCCTTCATCTTCAGCTCCCATTCTTCCCTCGGTATTGCCCTCTGCAGCGTTCGGTCGAACTGCAGGAGGGGTCTACCGATATGAGCCGGTAGGCACCGCAGAATTGCTTCTGCGGGACGCCAAGCCCTTTTGGGCTAACGTTCTGAACCCAGCTCGCGTGCCGCTTTAATGGGTGAACCCCCCAACCCTTGGGACCCTATTCAGCCCCAGGATGCGACGAGCCGACATCGAGGTGCCAAACCCCGCCGTCGCTGTGGACGCTCGGGCAGGATCAGCCTGTTATCCCTAGGGTAGCTTTTATCCGTTGAACCCTGGCGTGCCCACGCACAACCAGAGGGTCACTAGGCCCTGCTTTCGCATCTGCTCGACCCGTGGGTCTCACAGTCAAGCCCGCTTATGCCCTTGCACTCGACGCGCGATTTCCGACCGCGCTGAGCGGACCTTTGGACGCCTCCGTTACCGTTTAGGAGGCGACCGCCCCAGTCAAACTACCCACCTAAGACTGTCTCCACGCCGGATTACGGCGCAGGTTAGCATTTCAGTAGGTCAAGGGTGGTGTTCCATTGGCGCCGAAGCTCCCACCTACGCTCTACATGACATACCGAAATGCAATCCCAGGCTGTAGTAAAGCTCCATAGGGTCTTTCCGTCCTACCGCAGGTAACCCGCATCTTCACGGGTGCTACAGTTTCACCGAGTGTCCCGCTGAGACAGTGGCCCAGTCGTTACGCTTTTCGTGCGGGTCGCAATTTACGCGACAAGGAATTTCGCTACCATAGGACCGTTAGAGTTACGGCCGGCATTCACCCGGGCTTCAGTTTGGGGCTGCACCTTGCGGCTGACCCCTCCCCTTAACCTACGGGCATTGGCCAAGCGTCGCCCCCTATACATCGGGTTTCCCCTTCGCAGAGAGCTGTGTTTTTGGTAAACAGTCGCCGGGCCCTCTTTGCTGCGACCTCTTTCGAGGCACCCCTTCTCCCGAAGTTACGGGGTCAATTTGCCGAGTTCCTTAGCGGGACTTCTCTCGCGCGCCTGAGGCTCCTCGCCTCGCCTACCTGTGTCGGTTTGCGGTACGGTCAGGTGGTTTCAACGCTACGCGGGTTTTCTCGGCTCCAGTCACGGTTGCTTCGTTCACCCGAGGGATCCCTTCGTCGCCCCGGAGTTGCCGCCGGGGCGAACGCGGCCTTCCAACTCCGCGCCCAACCGATTCTGAAGCGTCACCGCTTTGCTCCGCCACCTGGGGTGGGAATGTTGACCCACTGCCCTTCGCCTACGGCTTTTCGCCCTCGGCTTAGGACCGCCTGACCTTCAGCGGACGAACCTGCCTGAAGAACCCTTAGGCTTTCGGCGGACAGGATTCTCACCTGTCTTCTCGCTACTCGTGCCGGCATTCTCACTTCTGCACGCTCCAGCGGTGCTTTCGCTCCACCTTCACTGCGTGCAGAACGCTCCCCTACCGCTCCCTAACGGGAACCCGCCGCTTCGGTAACAGGCTTGAGCCCCCTTACATTGTCGGCGCAGGGTCACATTCGACCAGTCAGCTGTTACGCACTGTTTAAAGGATGGCTGCTTCTAAGCCAACCTCCTGGTTGTTTACGCGACCCTACATCCTTTCACACTTAGCCTGTGTTTAGGGACCTTAGCGGGCGGTCTGGGCTGTTGCCCTTTTGACAACGGCGCTCATCCGTCGCTGTCTCACTCCCACGCTTCCTGCTATGCCATTCGGAGTTTGGTTGGGTTCAGTAACCTGGTGGGGCCCCTAGCCCATCCAGTGGCTCTACCTGCATAGCATAGCGCGTGAGGCTGCACCTCAATGCATTTCGGGGAGAACCAGCTATCTCCGCGTTCGATTGGCATTTCACCACACTAACCCCAGTTCCTCCGAGACCTTTTCAACGGTCACCAGTTCGGCCCTCCACCGTGTGTTACCACGGCTTCAGCCTGACCAGGGTTAGATCACGCGGTTTCGGGTCTGCGCCCAGCGACTGGGTCGCCCTGTGAGGACTCGCTTTCGCTACGGCTCCGCGTCTGAGACGCTTAACCTCGCCGCTGAGCACAACTCGCCGGCTCATTCTGCAAAAGGCACGCCGTCAGACTGTCCCCCAGAGGGGTATAGTCCTCCGACTGTTTGTAAGCGCACGGTTTCAGGTTCTTTTCACTCCCCTCGCCGGGGTGCTTTTCACCTTTCCCTCACGGTACTGGTTGCACTATCGGTAGCAAGGAGTATTTAGCCTTACCCGGTGGTCCGGGCAGATTCGCACAGGGCTCCTCTTATCCCGTGCTACTCGGGATACTGACGGGGCGTTGCGTGTTTCGCATACGGGGCTGTCACCCTCTATGGCTCGCCGTTCCAGGCGATTCTGCTACACGCGCGGCTCCCTTATGTCAGTCCCACGACCCCAATCGGGCACGCCCGATTGGTTTAGGCTCTTCCCCGTTCGCTCGCCGCTACTGAGGGAATCTCGTTCGATTTCTTTTCCTCTGGGTACTGAGATGTTTCAGTTCCCCAGGTTCCCTCCACACCGCCTATGGATTCAGCGGTGGGTGACCACCCTTACGGTGGTCGGGTTTCCCCATTCGGGAATCTGCGGATCAACGCCTGTTTGCGGCTCCCCGCAGCTTATCGCAGCTTACCACGCCCTTCATCGGCTCCTTGCTCCTAGGCATCCACCGTGCGCCCTTAGTAGCTTGCCTACTTAGCGCGCTTCTCGATGATTTCAGTCTCCAGTTGTCAAAGGGTAATTCGGTTGGGTCCGTTGCCCATGTGTTGGCGCTTCTGCCCAACCCTCAACGCCCCAGAAGGCGCTGAGGGTTGGGAAGCCACCTTGGTGGTGGAGGCGACCGGATTTGAACCGGTGACCCCCTGCGTGCAAAGCAGGTGCTCTCCCGCTGAGCTACGCCCCCACTGGTGGGCGCGATTGGATTCGAACCAATGACCTCACCCTTATCAGGGGTGCGCTCTAACCGACTGAGCTACGCGCCCGTTGGATGCCCTGAGAACCGAGCAGGCAAGTGCTTGGCGAGCCAGATGCAGGTGATTCCGTTAAAGGAGGTGATCCAGCCGCACCTTCCGGTACGGCTACCTTGTTACGACTTAGTCCCCCTTACCAGCCACACCTTCGGCGGCTCCCTCCCTTGCGGGTTAGGCGACCGACTTCGGGTGCAGCCGACTCGGGTGACTTGACGGGCGGTGTGTACAAGGCCCGGGAACGTATTCACGGCGGTATGGCTGACCCGCCGTTACTAGCGATTCCGCGTTCACGCAGTCGAGTTGCAGACTGCGATCCCAACTGAGGGTGGTTTTTTGGGATTCGCTCCCGCTCGCGCGTTGGCTGCCCTTTGTACCACCCATTGTAGCATGTGTGACGCCCTGGACGTAACCGCCATGCTGACTTGACGTCGTCCCCACCTTCCTCCGTGTTGACCACGGCAGTCTCCTCCGAGTGCCCGGCATGACCCGCTGGCAACAGAGGACAGGGGTTGCGCTCGTTGCGGGACTTAACCCAACACCTCACGGCACGAGCTGACGACAGCCATGCAACCGGTGTCCACGAGTCGATGGGTTTCCCCATCGAGGCTCCCTGTTTCCAGGGAGTTTCCCGTGGATGTCAAGCCCAGGTAAGGTTCTTCGGTTTGTATCGAATTAATCCACATGCTCCACCGCTTGTGCGGGCCCCCGTCAATTCCTTTGAGTTTCAACCTTGCGGCCGTACTCCCCAGGCGGGGCGCTTAATGCGTTAGCTACGGCGCTGAGAGTTAATCCCCCAACACCTAGCGCCCATCGTTTAGGGCTGGGACTACAGGGGTATCTAATCCCTTTCGCTCCCCCAGCTTTCGCACCTCAGCGTCAGAAGCGGGCCAGAGATCCGCCTTCGCCACTGGTGTTCCTCCCGATATCAATGCATTTCACCGCTACACCGGGAATTCCAATCTCCTCTCCCGCCCTCGAGCTCCGCAGTATCTGGTGCAGCCTCCCGGTTGAGCCGTGAGATTTCACACCAGACTTACGGAGCCGCCTACGTGCGCTTTACGCCCAGTAAATTCGGGCAACGCTCGCCCCCTACGTATTACCGCGGCTGCTGGCACGTAGTTAGCCGGGGCTTTTTCTGTGGGTACCGTCTGCGTTCGTCCCCACTAAAAGGAGTTTACACCCCGAAGGGCTTCGTCCTCCACGCGGCGTCGCTGGGTCAGGCTTGCGCCCATTGCCCAAAATTCCCGACTGCTGCCTCCCGTAGGAGTGGGGCCCGTGTCTCAGTGCCCCTCGGGCCGATCATCCTCTCAGACCGGCTACCCGTCGTAGGCTTGGTGAGCCGTTACCTCACCAACTACCTGATAGGCCGCGGGCCCATCCCGAAGCGGAAAACCCTTTAGATGCCTCAGCCAAAGCCAAAGCATCCACATCCGGTATTAGCCCGAGTTTCCCCGAGTTATCCCAGTCTTCGGGGCAGGTTACCCACGTGTTACTCCGCCGTTCGCCGCTCTCGGCGCCCCCGAAGGAACGCCTACCGCTCGACTTGCATGTCTAAGGCACGCCGCCAGCGTTCGCCCTGAGCCAGGATCAAACTCTCCGTCAGAAAACGCTCATCCCGCCGAAGCGGGCTTGTTTTCCAAAGGATTGACTGGACTCGCAAAGCGTTTGCTTACCTGCCCGGTTTTCAAGGTTCCTACACGCCAACAAACCCCGATGGGTTGCGTCGGCGAGTCTGATTATACCACATCCCAGGCGCGTTTGTCAAGAGCAGAACCCTGCTCCACGCGATTTCTGGGATCTCAAGGTATGACTCCGCTCCGAGTCCCTTGCTCGAAGCGGACTATATAATACCACACCCACGACAGGTTTGTCAAGGGTTTAAACCCCAATTGGGGGCAATTCCCCCGAATTTTCCCCCCAATTACCCCTTATAGAACAAAGGCTGGAACAGGTGGAAGTTGCGTTTATCAATCAGCGTGATGCGGACAGGGGCGCGGCGCAGCCTGCGGGCAACCGCCAAACCACCAAAACCTCCCCCGACAATATGCGGCATCATCGACACATAGTGTACCTTCTGACTCCCATAACGCCTCGCGGCTTGGGGTATCCTCTGGTGCGATGGGCGTCTATAAATGGGGTATTCTGGGCACGGGCAAGATTGCGAAGCGCTTCATGCAGGCAGCCTTTTATGTGCCAGAAGCGCAGGTCGTCGCGGTCGGATCCCGAACGCAGGCAAACGCCGAGCAGTTCGGAGCACACTACGGTATCCCGAAACGCTACGGCAGTTACGAAGCCTTGCTGAATGACTACGAAGTGGAAATCGTCTATGTAGCAACACCGCACAGCCTCCATGCAGCCAATACCCTCGCGGCGCTTCAAGCGGGGAAGCATGTACTGTGTGAGAAGCCGTTTACGCTCAACGCCCAGCAAGCGGAGCAGGTCATCCACGCCGCACGCGCGTCGGGCAAGTTCGTAATGGAGGGGATGTGGACGCGCTGTTTCCCCGTCGTGCGCGAGATTATCCGCCGCGTACAACAAGGCGCCATCGGCGAGGTACGCCTGGTGATGGCGGATTTCGGCTTCCGCCCAGAGTTTAACCCGACCAGTCGGCTTTTTGCGCCCGAACTGGGCGGGGGTGCGCTGCTGGATGTGGGCATCTACCCCGTCGCGCTGGCGTTCCTCTTTTTGGGCGCACCGAAGCAGATGCATGCCTATGCCACCTTGGGTGCAACCGGCGTCGATGAACTCTGCAGCATCCTCTTCACCTACGAAAGCGGGGCGCAGGCGCTGCTCAGTGCCTCGCTGCAAGTCAATACCCCCAAGCAAGCCAATCTCTGCGGCACGGAAGGGCGAATCCACATCCCATCCCCATGGTGGAAACCCTCGGAGGCTTTTCTGGTGCGCAACGACGGCTCGCAGGAACATCTGCAATATCCCTATGAAGGCGATGGGCTTCAGTTCGAAATCCGGCATGTCCACGACTGTCTGCGTCAAGGGTTGACCGAAAGCCCATGGATGCCCCTGGACGAGACGCACGCAATTATGCGCACGCTGGACGCGCTCCGCGCGCAGATAGGCGTACGCTACCCAGCAGAGTAAGCCACGCCTACCCGCGCCTCGGAGCGCCCAGAAGCGCCTATGCCAAGTTGCGTGAGGCATCCATTGTCGCCTGACACTGGGAAGCGCCCAGCACACTCCCGTACCGCGCAACCCTCAAGGAAAGTCAGTCATAAAGCGGTGAGGGTTTCTTCCCATCGGCGCGACGCACGCAGAGAGAAACATTCTAACGCCGCTTGAGTATCCCATAAATGACGGCGATCAAAACTGTACTCACCAACATCGACACTCCCACTGCCCAAAGCCACCACAAGCCTCCCCAGGATTGATCCCACTGCTCTACTGTGCTGACATTCATGCCCAACCCACCCACAACGAGACTGGGGCATGCGAAAAACACCGTGAACGCCGTCAGCCAAAGCACAGCGCGATTGAGCTGCTCTGACTGCTCCGTGCGTTTTTCCTCCAGTCGCATCTCCAGATAGTCATACATCTCGCGCACCTCGTTGCTCACCTCTTGGTAAAGCATCTCCAGCTGAAGCACTTCGCGCCAGCGGCAGTAGTAGCGGTGGTGCTGCTCTTGGTGCATCACTTGGGCGAAATAGCCACGCGCGGTGAACTCCAATAGGCTATCCCGCATCTGCACAAAGACCGTGCGTCGCTCTTTCTCGTCGCCGCCAAGCCAATTGCGAGAGACGCCGTTCGAAAGATGAATTAGGCGAAACTTCTGGTGCAGCGCCAACTGATAGAGCAGGAAGTACCGATCACGCAAGCGTTCCGGAAGGTCGCCTCGGAAAAAGCCTGATACATCTCTGGGCGCGTTGAAGGCAACAAATCCCGCCGCTTGCTGCGCGAAGGTAAACCAAATGTCGCGTGCGTATTCCAACAGGTGTGGATGGGATGGAGATAACTCTGACTCGGGTGGATGTAAGTCGTGCCAACTAGCAAAACACAACCGAATGCGGTACAGCAACCGCCGCTTCTCTATGTCGTCTAACTCGCCATCTAAGTAAAGCACACTGAACGGGAGCATCATGTTGTACATAAAAAGGCTCTCCATCTGTTCGCCCGTAAATGGCTTTAGCAAAGCGTCAATCAGCTCCTTGATGCCCGCAAACTGCTTTCCTAAATACTCCAAGGTGGGGGCACTGGCGTCTTGTTTCTCGCCCCGCTTGCCCGCGTAGAACCGAAAATGGTAGATAAAGTCCAACCAGTCCTCAAGGATGGTACTTTCGGGGTGTGTTTGCAGGGTGAGCATAGCAACCCCACCACGAAAGACAACTAACTGCGCCTCACTCAACCGAAACGGAACCGCGCGGCTGTCAAGATGCATCGTCCATACAGCGTCTGCGTTCGCCACCGAGCCACCTTGAGGGGATATCGAGCGGTGCGCCTTTTCAATCAATGTCTCTTGGGGCAGCCGAAGCAAGTAAGCCGTAGCCTCACCGTCATGCTTGGCATTAAGGTAGTCCCGAACATGGGGCAACAGATCGCCTTCAGGAAAGGGAGACTCTTGCCAACCCTGCTCCCTCATTCGTTCCGCAATGTCCCCTAAAGGCGTATCCTCTTTGAACACAAACGGATACACAAACCGCACAAAAGAGATGTCCGAGGCGACTTGCAGCATAGTTCCTTCCTAATCTGCCTGATCAATTGTACCGTGCCGAAGTTTTCGGATGTGCCCTCCCGACTTGTCATAGAGGCATCTCCATACAGAGAAAGTAGCAGGAATCGCTCAACTGTCTGCGAAATAAACCTATAGGTGATTCGCATGCGGAAATGGTTTGCGTTGTTGGGGATAGCAACGGTCGCTAGCCTGCTGGCATATAACTGGTTCCGCGATGAGGCGCTTTGGCACGCGGAGAAACATTTTCACCTCACCACTCTCGTCGGCGATCAGAACGGGTATATTCTGCTCCCGCCGGAGTTCGTGGCGCAGCCGTTTATTCGGCGTATTGTGTGGTCGCCCGATGGACGCTACGCGCTCTTGGTGCAAACCGTGGTGCGCATAAACGCGCCCGACAACCCCCAAAACTACGACATGCGCCACCGGGTGCTTGCGTGGAACCGCACCACGAAACGCTTGACCATGCTGTGGGAATCGGAGCGCACGCAGACGGACATCCATCCCGAGCGAGACTTCCGGTTCGCTTTTTACAAAGGCGCTCCCGCTTGCCTGCTGGCGGTTCGCGCTCCTAATGTGGAATTGCCATCGTGGAGCGTCTATCACGCTACCCTCGGCGGTAATACAAAGACGCTGGGGCGGTTCGAGGATGTCTATTTCCTAAGTCCTCCCGAGGATACAGTTCGTTATCTCGTGTTCTATGTGCGCGAAGGTGGGAAGACAAGCCACCTCTACGCCCCTGTGAGCGGCGCGGGGCAATTAGGCGAGCCACGCCCCTTGCCATCCTCCCTGACCAAGTTCGCCACCTACAGCATGCTCTTGAGCGAATTCCCTGAAAATGGACTTTGGTACAGCGACGGGAAGCGTGTTATCGGGTTCCATAGCGAATTCAAACCCACCGAGTCGGGACAGCTTGTTGGGGAGCCTTCATCGTTCTTCCTTTGGGACCCACGCGCCAACAGAGAGGAACCGATTGCGCAGGATGCGGTGCGCTATTACAGCGTCCAGCCGCACACATTTCTAAGAACGGACACGGTGAGCCAACGCGCGGTGCATGGCGCGCATACCCGAACGACTTCCACAACTTGGTTGACCGAGGGCAAAGGCGCTGCCTTAATCGCCGCCGATTCGGCAATTGCGCAGGCTTCCCCACAAGGCGACGCGATACTGTATGTCGCGCACGGCGCTGCATTCTATCGCGCCCTGATTCGCCTCGATGCCAAAGAGGCTCAAAGGCTGGATGAACGAGCAGCTGTGGAACCCTACCTTACTAACGGCAAGCAAATTGGACTCGCGTTGATGATGTATACACAAGACTATGAAGAATGCTTCCCTCCCAACTGGGGCGATATGGAGGTCGCGCAGGTGATATTACCCTATGTGAAGTCGCGCGAGGTGTTTGAGGTGGATGGCGTGTTCGCATTCCGCTACCTGATGAATGGGCAAACACTCACGGAAATCGAATCGCCAACGGAAACGGTGGTGGGCTATCTGCAGCTGTCCAACGGTCGCGTGGTTATCTACGCTGACGGGCATGTCAAATGGAAGCGGGAGTAATCGCGATTACGAGCCATGAAACGCGCACAGATGGGCTGTTTGGCTGGTGTAGGCGTGGCGGTGTTGGGGGCAGCTGTGCTGATGATCTGGGCGTATCGCCCGCCGCAATTGGAAGTGCCCAAGCGCGTCTACCCACCCAACAACGCCTATGACAAGTTAGTGGCGATTGCGCAGCGACTTAGGCAAGTGGAGCAATCTACGCCGCGCCTGCGCGCCCTGAAAAATCGCGCCTCTGAGACACGCCTCCCTGCGCCAATGTCCCCAGCTGACCACGCCGAGTATGCCCGCGCAGTAACGCCGATCCTGCGCGAGTACCGACGCCACCTGGACGCCCCAAGCAAAGCCGTGACCCTCTACGATTCGCTACGAGACCCCTTCTTTGGCGTCGCCTCTCATTTGCGTGAACTGGCGCGGACGGAAAACTATTTCATTCGGAGCGCGCTCGCCCAGAATCGCCAAGCCGAAGCGGTCGAGCGGGCGACCGCGCTGGCAAAGTTCGCCAACCAAGTCTCCCGCGACGGCACACTCATCCAATACCTGGTGGGGCGCGCCGTTCGTGCGATTGCATTAGAGCCCCTGCGCAAGGACATCGAACGGCTCCACAATCGCGCAGCGTTGGAGCAACTCCTGCGCTGGGCGCGCGAAGACGAACGCCACCGCCCGCCACTCACAGGCATACTCGAGACCGAACATCACTACAACCGCGCAATGCTCAAGCAAATGCTCCGTAATCCACAACCTATAAACCCCGTAGATGTCCAGTGGTGGGAGCGTCTGCCGCTCGTGCCACAGATTTTCATCAAGACCTCGATCCCCGAAATGGAACGGGCGTGGAAACAGATCAAAGCGTATGCCGCCAAGCCCGCATGGGAGCGCAAGGCGAGCGACTTCCCGACCGTACGACACCCAATCAACGCGATGCTCATGCCCGTTCTTGAGAACCCCATCCACATGGAAACTGTGTCCATCGCCACCACGCGACTGTTGGGCTGTGTGGCGGCGATTCGGCTGCATCGACAGCGCACAGGACGCTATCCCAACTCACTGGAAGCGCTGCAACTGGGCGAACTCATCATCGACCCGTTCACAGGCAAGCCCTTCCTCTACAAGGTAGATCCGCGCAAGGGGTTTATGATCTACTCGGTAGGAATGAATGGGGTGGATGACGGCGGCGTCGTGGCAGCACGCGACTGGAACGCAGAGCAAGGCGACCTCGCACCGCAACCTGCAGGCTTGACCGAGCGAAGAGACCTCTGGCTGAAATGATGGCACACGCTTTCGGCTTCACGGCAGATGCTGCTTGGCAGGATTTTACGATGACATCGACAAACTCTACAGCAGGGTAAAGGGTATGGCAGTACTACGCGCAGCGCTGCACGATTGGCGCAAATATCTCGTGGGGATCTTCACACAGTTGCTGGCAAATCCCGTGATAGGGCGTGAACTGCGGGTGCGCGTGCGTTTAGGGCGCGGCTACCTACTGCAGGCGGCATATCTGGCGTTTATGATTCTCATCGTCGCGCTCTCCTACGAGTGGGTAGTCAGCGACGAGAGCAACCTCAGCAACCCCGTCCAGATGCAAAACGCCTTGAAGGGTTTCTACTACATAGTGCTGGGCACTTTGATCGCCCTGATCGTGTTGATTGCGCCTGCGCTGACGGCGAACGCAATCTCGCTGGAACGCGAGCGCAAAACCATCGACCTGCTGCTCGCGACGCCGCTCACAGCACGCCACCTGCTCACGGGCAAGCTGGTGGCGTCGTTCGCGTTTATCGTGTTATTGCTGGCGCTCACGCTGCCCGTGAACGCCGTGAGCGTCCTGCTGGGTGGTGTCTCGTTCGGAGATTTGCTCCGAGCCTATGTAATCGTCGCAAGCGGTTCACTGGCTCTGTGCAGCATCGCGCTCTTCACCTCCGTCTACGCACGCAACTCCACGATGGCGGTGTTGTGGAGTTATTTGCGCGTCGGTGCGTTTTTGTTTCTTACTCTGATTCTACTTTTGTTGCAAAGCGTGACATTTTTTGGCGCGGGCGGCGGCGCTGGGGTGAATTTCTATTTCCCCGTAGCGTTGCTCAATCCGTTCTCCGCGCTTCTCGCCGCCGACACCACCGTTGACCTCATCCGCTGGCAGGTTCCGAGTTGGATGGTGGGGGCGGTCATCTGTCTGTTATTTACGCGCCTCGTGCTAACCTGCGCCGCGCGCAAGGTAGGGCTGTACGATAAAGAGGTGATGCCCTCGCTGCGCCGCCAACTGCTTGTGCTGCTGCCCGCTTATGTGATGCTTACCACGATTCCCCTGCTACGAATCCGCCCTATCGCAGGGGGAGTGGGCGTCGTCGATCTATCTGTCGTGATATTGTTGATTATCTTGAATGTGGCGCCGTTTCTGGCGTTGGCTGGGTGGATTGCACCGTTCGGCAAAGATGACGACAAAGCGTGCCCGAACGACGGCGTTTTCCACCTCTCTAAAATGTTTACGGCTGCCCCGTCGGGCGCGCTGCCGTTTCTTCTCACCGCATGGCTCTTGACCATCGGCGCCTTCCTACTCTCACTGTACTGGACAGGCACACTCGCTGCATTTGATGTGTTTCTCTGGGAATTTACGATAACAACGATAGTCTACTTCACAGGGCTATGGATCTTTTTCTGGGGCATCGGGCGATACTGCTCGGTGCTACTCAAAGGGAATAGTCTTGTGGGCGCGCGTGCCCTGACGCTGGGAGTCATCAGTGCGATTGTGACCTTGCCGATCATTATCCATCTCCTGCTCTTTGCTTACGACGGCAGGTCACCCGCGTTGAGTCTCTGGATTTTTACCCCCTTCATCGCGATGACTGAGGATTTCAGGAGTTCTGGGACTGCCGCCCGCTTTTTCTTCTGGGGTGCGGCGTTGCTGACTATTGGCGCGCTGTTAGGGATGCTTACAGGCAAGCGCACCGAGCGAGGCGCCATCTCACTGCAGTGACCCGATAAGCGTGCAGGAGTTTCGCCCGTCTTAGCGAATAGTCGTGGCATGCAAACAGTACGGTTCGGCGTGGTCGGCTTGGGCGGCATGGGCTTAGGTCACTGCCGCTTCGTGAAAGAGGTCGTGCCCGAAGCGACGCTTACCGCCGTATGCGACACTCACCTCGATCGCGCCCAGTCAGCAGGCGAGCAGTTTGGCGTTCCGCACTTTACAGACCCCACCGCGATGTTCCGAAGTGGACTGCTCGACGCCGTGATTATCGCGACGCCACACTACGCGCATGCCTCGGTCGCCGTGAGCGCGTTTGAGCACGGGCTGCATGTGTTGGTCGAGAAGCCCCTCTGCGTAGCGGTTTCCGACGGCGACCGGATGATCGAGGCGGCGCAGCGTGCAGGTAAGAAATTCGCAATCGGTTATCAGCATCGCTTCCGCCCCGAAGTGCAAGCCGCGCGACGACTTATCGAGCAGGGGTTGCTGGGCGCGGTGCGCCGCACGCTCCTCATCACGGCGTGGTACCGTACCCAAGCATATTACGACTCAGGGGGCTGGCGAGCGACTTGGGCAGGCGAGGGCGGCGGCGTACTGATCAATCAAGCCCCCCATTTTATTGACCTGTGGCTCTGGTTCGGCGGCATGCCCACGCGTGTGTGGGGACAGACCCGCACCATCCTCCACGAAATCGAGACCGAAGATGAAGCGTTCGCGCTCGTGGAGTATCCCAACGGCGCGCACGGCTACCTCTATGCCACCACAAACGAGGAGCCCGGCGAGAACCTGATTGAAATCTGCGGCGATGAGGGCAAGTTACGCCTCCACGACGGCACACTACAGGTGTGGAAACTCCGCCACTCAATCCGTCGGTTCACCTACGAAGCAGAGGGTATGTGGGACGGCATCCCCGCCGAGCGCATCGAACCGCCTATTGAACCCAAACCCGAAGGCGCCCTGGAGGGGCAACCCGCGCTTATTCAAAACTTCGCCCGCGCGATACTCTATGACGAACCGCTGGTTGCCCCCGGCGAAGAAGGGCTGCGCACCGTGGAAATCATCAACGCCCTGATTCTCTCAAGCAAGCGACACAAGCCCGTTCCGCTGCCCGTCGACCGCGCGGAATACGATGCGTTGCTCAACGAACTCAAAGCGACCTCCAAGCCCAAGCAGCGTATCCGCGAGCAACGCATCACAGACCCAAACCTGCTCCGCTGAGGGTGCGAACCCTCCTCCGCCAGAACAGCGCCGCGAAGCGGGTGGCTCTATTCGTTGCCACCGCCAAGAGTCGAAGCCTCGTAGTCGGACATGCCTGAATTGTAGTCGTGGAACGCGCCGCTGTGGTCGACCCAGCCCGGATTGCCATCGGGATCCACATGGGTCGGCTCGGGGTAGTTATCGCCTAAGGCGCGGCTCCACTCCTCAGACCACCATGAGCGCTCCGCGTCGTTCTCCCGCAAGTAGTCCGAGAAGTTGCTGTCGTGCTCGCTGAGGTTCGGTGCGGCACCAAGATCCGATCCACCATAAGGGTAACCAGTGGCAGGCACGCCACCATCGGGCATTCCTATCCCGCTCCCGCCAGATGCCTGCGGCATCGAGAAGGAGTCGGGCATTGCGTTGCCCATGCCAGACGACACGGCGGCAGGATGCGTGTTTCGCTCCGCATTGTTCGCCAGCAGTCCCACCATCAGCAACGCGCCGCCACAAAACACACACATCCCTAACGCCCCCGCCGCCAAACCGATCAACACCCACTGCATGGTGCGATTCGGCGAGCCTTTCGCCGGCGCAGGCGAAGGGTTCTGCATCTCAGACACTGGCTCAGCACGCAACAGTTCCTCACGATTAGGCGTCTCCTGCATCGTTTGTTTCCTCCGTCATGGGTTAATACCACAAACGGTGCGTTCCATGTGACACGGTTGGCGTCTCCTGGGAGCTACTTCGCCGTGTTAGAGCAGTCGTCCTCCAAGCATAGTCGCCAGTTTGTGCTGTAACGCCCCGCTGGTTTTCAAAATCGATGTATAATTCGGGTATGAAACGGGTTTGGATCTTTATATTTGCATTGTGTCTTGGATTTGGGCAGGCTTTGGCGCAGCAATGGCTGCGCGGCATGCGAACGCTCCCTGAACTGGACTACGCCCCGGGTCAGGTTCTGGTGAAGTTTCGCGAAGGGATAACGCCCCAACAACGCGCGTGGGCACGCCAAGTCGTCGGCGCCCAACTCATACGACGCGGCGAATACCTCGACTACGAATTGTGGCAATTTAGCCCCTATACAGACATGAAAGCGGTTGCGTCGGAACTTCGTAAATCGGGGTGGTTCGAAGCCGCCGAGCCGAACTGGAGAATCGAACTGGCAGACGGCTGGACACCCAATGACCCGCTGTATGCGCAACAGTACGCGATGCCCGTCATCAACGCGCCGCAAGCATGGGCGCTCTGGCGCGGCGATGATAACTTCATCATGGCGATTTTAGACACCGGCGTTCGGTTAGACCATCTGGATTTGCAAGCGCGTCTCCTACCCGGCTACGACTTTGGCGGTAATGCCAACGGCGTCCGCGATAACATCCCCAGCGACTTTCACGGGCACGGTACCTATGTTACGGGCATCGCAGGCGCGGTGACGAACAACGCGCGCGGCGTGGCAGCCGTTGCTCCCAACGGAAAAATCCTTCCTGTGAAGGTATTCCGCGATAACGGGCTGGGCTATTTGAACGATATCGTCGACGGTATCAACTACGCCGTCGCTCAAGGGGCGCACTCAATTAATCTAAGCTTGGGAGGCAACTCATGGGGGAGTTTCGCGTCGGTGTTGACCGACGCTTGGAACGCAGGTGTGGTAATTGTCGCCGCTGCAGGGAACAACAATAACACTGTGGCGTTTTACCCTGCCTACTACCCTGTGTGTATCGCTGTCGCCGCGTGTAATCTGGATGGCACAAAGTCGAGTCGATCAACCTTCGGCGATTGGGTTGATGTAGCCGCCCCCAGCGGCGATGTTTACTCCACAACCAGTGGTGGAACGAACAGCTACGCCCGTAATACCAATGGTTGGACTTCCTACGCCGCGCCGTTTGTGACGGCGCAGGCGGCGTTGCTCTATTCGCTGGTGGCAGATGGTCCCAGCGACCGCTCAGTCGCGCGGGCGCAAGCCGTGCGCGAACTGATTGAAACCACCGCAACGCCCGTGAACGATCCGTCTGTCATTGATCTTCCGCGCTATGTCGTGCATGGCGTGATTAACCTGCAGGCCTCGGTGGAGAAAGCGCTCACCGTGCCCGTGAGCGGTCGTGTGCAGATTCAAGGCTACAGCGGCAGCTACAACGGGCGCACGGTGGAGGTGGTGTTGCGTCCCCAGGGCGGCGGCAGCGCAATCACGACCGAGAGCGGAACCCTCAACAGCACAGGCGACTTCGAAGTGAGCTTCTTCAACTACCTGGGCTACTACGACCTCGCGATTCGCGCTCAGGGTACTCTGCTCAAGCGCGTGCCCAATGCCCGCATGCGCTATCCTGGCGTAAGCAACTTGAACCTCACGCTAATTCCCGGCGATGTGAACGGCGATAATGTCATCGACGACGCCGACCTGCTGCAAATCCTGTTCAACTTCGGCGCGAACAGCCCGGCTAACGATCTCAACGGCGACGGTGTCGTCGATGACGCGGACCTACTGCTGGTACTGTTCAACTTCGGCACTGCAGGTGAATAACTCAGGCGTCTCTCCTCATCCTCACCTCCTTGCCCCCCTCTCCCGCGAGGAGAGGGGGGATTTTGTAGCACTTCTTCT
>NKPV01000218.1 GCA_002254605.1 Armatimonadetes bacterium JP3_11 | reverse complement strand
CGTGCAGTTCGCTGGTGTGGACTATACCGTCGTCGGCATCTGGGACAACGCGCAGTTCAAGCAAATCACCGACTTAGACACCGAACCGCTGACCCCAGTGGACTTCATCCTGATGCAACGCCTGCAGACGCAGGGGCGACAGGGCGGGCAGGGCGGCTTCCGCGAGTATGTCCACCTCGAACCCGACAGCGTGGTGATTATGCCCTACGAGACGGTCATCAATCTGGGGGGCAACATCTACTCGCTTGCGCTGGAGTTCGCCTCGCGCGAGGAAGCGTATGAGATTCTCAAGGGCGAGCTGATGCCGCGCTTGGGGCTGAACCTCTACGCCGGGCTGGGCGACCGCACCGTGCGCTACAGCACCATCCAAGCCGCCAGCGGGCAGGGGCTGGAGTATGTGATTTTGCCGATTATCATCGCCGCGCTGATTGTGCTGAACACGATGCTCGGCTCGGTCTACGAGCGTGTGCGCGAGATTGGTATCTTCAGCGCGATAGGGCTTGCCCCCAACCATGTGGCGATGCTCTTCTTCGCGGAGTCGCTGGTGTACGCGGTGCTCGGCTCGGTGGCGGGCTATTTTGTGGCGCAGCTTGTGGCGAAGGTGATTGTGATTACGGGCTGGTTCCCGCAGCTCTATCTGAACTTCTCCTCGATGTCGGCGGTGTTCTCGACGGTGGTGGTTGTGGCGGTGGTCTTGCTCTCTACAATCTACCCTGCCCGAAAAGCTTCTGAAGTCGCTACCCCCGCCGAAGAGCGTACCTGGAAGCTGCCCGAACCGGAGGGGGACCTGTGGCGTATTCCGTTGCCGTTCTCGGTCACCAGCGTGCAGGCGCGTGGACTCTCGGGCTTCATTGCCGAGTGGTTCCGCGCCTACGAAGAGCATTCCGTGGGCGAGTTCATCACTCAAGAGGTGCGCACCGCCGCGTACGAAACTGAGCGTGGCGTCGCCTATCGCATCGAGTGCGACGCTTGGATTGCCCCCTTCGACTTGGGCGTAAGTCAGCATGTGCGCATCGATCTGCTCCCCACCGAGTATGTGGGCGTATACGACATCCAGTTAGAACTGACCCGCCTCAGCGGCGACATCGCCAACTGGAAGCGCGTGAACCGTCGCTTTCTGAACATCCTGCGCAAGCAGTTTTTGATCTGGCGCACCCTGCCGCAAGAGCAACGCGAACGCTACCTCAAAGAGGAACTGGTGGGGGTGTGAGTTTATCTCAGAGACAGTTCAGGAACCATTCCTTGAAAGAGACCGCATCAAATGCCGTAGCCTGCTAATCGGATAGTACCCGCTCGGCTCACCACTTGCGCCCATCATCAGCAACTCACCGCCCTACGGTGAGGGTAGATCAAACAACGAGCTCGGTACCTGTTCCACACGCGGATCTACAAGCCCTGACAAGACCACAAACCCAGACACTTTATCTTTGTAGACCGCCTCATAGCGCACACTGACCATCCCACTACGCAACTTATATTGCCAACGACGCTCCACAAAGAACCGATTCGACCACTCGGTCATTTGGCAGACCAAACTTCCCACACGCTCCCGCGCCAAACGGCGCTTCAAACTACCAACCTTATCCGCCAAGAGAGTGCCCAGCCACGGACCGCGCAAATCCATCTCAACAAACGCCGTAGGGTCTAATCCTTTTTCGTCGGCTTCTTCCTCTTCCACGCGCCGAGCTTGCTTTGTGCGAGAATCCATCTCGTAGAGCCGTCCCTCTTTGTACAGATAGATGCGCTTCCCCGTCTCGATGCGTACCGAGTCGGGTGTAATCCAGTAGTAGCCGAAGTCACCTGGAGTGGGGTTAGCAACAGACGCAACAGTGGGCAGGTCTGCCGCTGTCCACGCACTGGTTCTGAATCCCCATCCGACAACAGTCTCCACACGATCGGTTTGCATTATTTTCACCTCCAACACTCAGCCGTTGCGGCGTTCCTCTTAAGGTACCTCAATAGTTACCCTAAAATCGGCACCGTGCCCCAAGAGGCAGCGCGGCTCCCGAAATGCTGGTTCTTGCACCTTCGGGTTCTCACCTCCTTGCTGGGAGATGTATTCGTTCTGCGCGTGGGGATTCCTGCTGGGGGTATCCTCTGTGTAAGGGTTATTGGGAGGTAGAATCGCTGTACCGCTATTTGCAACGCTGGCTGCAACAGGAGGAGCGAACGCGTGAAAGTACCTATTCTGGTTGTTTGCAGATTCCTGAAAAAAAATGTGGTATACTTCCATCGATGGAGGTTAACGATGAACCTCAAACGAACTTTAATGTGGAGTGGCGCCGCAGGTG
>NKPV01000093.1 GCA_002254605.1 Armatimonadetes bacterium JP3_11 | reverse complement strand
TCTCTCGCTTGATGAGGATGGGGGTGCGTCCCCCGGTCACATAGATTGCGCCCACGATGAGGTCGGCTTGCTGGGTCGCTTCGCGCAGATTGGCTGGATTGGAGTAGAGCGTATCCACATTAGCGGGCAGGGTTTCTTCAAGGGTGCGCAGTCGGGCGACATTGATGTCTAAGATAATCACGCGTGCGCCGAATCCCGCAGCGATACGGGCAGCGTTTGCTCCGACGACGCCTGCACCAATCACCACGACCACACCGGGCAACACGCCTGGCGCACCTGCCAGCAGCACGCCGCGCCCCCCCATCGGACGCTCCAGACACCACGCGCCGACCTGTACCGCCATCCGCCCGGCGATTTCGCTCATCGGGAGCAGGATCGGGTGTGCGCCGTCGGGGGTCTGAATCGTCTCGTAGGCGATACAGACCGCGCCGCTGTTGACCATCGCGTGGGTGAGTTCCTCGCTTGCTGCGAAATGGAAAAAGGTAAATAGCACCTGCTGGGGGCGTATCAGGGGGTATTCGCTGGGCAGAGGCTCTTTCACCTTCACGATCATCTCCGCCTCGCGCCAGACGGTCGCCTGGTCGGTGAGGGTCGCCCCAGCCAACTCGTATTCACGGTCGGGGATGCCCGTGCCGTCGCCTGCGCCGCGTTCAATTAGCACTGTATGCCCGTGATTCGTCAAAATCTCCACACCCGACGGCGTCATCGCCACGCGATATTCGTCGGGCTTAATCTCCTTCGGAACGCCGATAACCATTGCGAGGCGAATTGTACCTGATAGCAGCAGGCAATTCAGGGTGCGCCCCAGACCTTTTCGAGCGCCGTGTCGACATAGAGCGTGCGTTCGCGCAGTTCGAACGCGCCCCATCGGAGCAAGACGCCCTCGCTGGCGATAATTCGGTCTTCGCGCGCTTGCCAGAGGATGCGCCCTGCCTCCAAGCGTGCGTCGTTCGTCTTGGAGACGGCAACCACTTGACCCCACGCCTCCACGGCGCGCGTGTCGGCGTTCGCACGAGCATACGGCGCACGGAACTCCAGCACAGGCTTGCCGCCCCGATAGAGCCAACCCTGCACTTGCATTAGCACACCCTGCGTTTTCGTGTCCTTCGATTCTGCCTTGAGCGATTGCGCCTGCAGTTTCCAGAGGGTGCGCCCCTGTTCGTCCTGCTGTTCCAAGGTGGGCTTCACGATTTCGTAGCGGGCGTCGGGCAAGCTCACAGACGATTCGGAGCGCGGCGGCTCGGTCTCAGGCGCAGCCGGTGGCGTGCGGGCAGGCTGACATGCGGACAACACACAAAGCGCAGCACCAAGCCAGGCGAGAACGGCTCCGCGCGGCGCTCGGAGCAAGATCGATGTATTTGTTCTCCCATGCGCGTATATTTGCTGCACCGTTGCTACCCCGTTTGTGCGACGCGTGGAATCGGTCTGCCCCAATGCCGACCGCGCAGTTGCCCGCACGCGGCGTCGATGTCGTGCCCCCGCTCCACGCGCTGCGTCGTTTCAATTCCGGCGGATTCTAAAATCTGTCGGAATCGGCGCACCCGTTCCACTTCAGGACGCTGAAACTCGTCGGGGGTGGGCACATAGTTGAACGGGATCAGGTTCACTAAGCATGGGACGCCCCTAAGTTTTTTCGCCAGCTGCTCCGCATGCCGGGGTGTGTCGTTCACCTCCCGCAGCAGCAGATACTCGAAGGTGACTCGCCGCTTGGTCTTCTCGAAGTAGTCGCGTGCGGCTTGGATCAGCGTATCCACGCCCCATTTGCGGTTTACGGGCATAATACGAGAGCGTGTTTCGTCGTCGGGTGCGTGGAGCGAAATCGCCAGTGTGATGGGCAGGTCATGCTCCGCCAGCGCGTAAATTTTGGGCACAATCCCCACTGTGGAAACGGTAATTCGGCGATAACTGATGCCCACCTCGTCGTGCATGAGGCGCAGGGCAGCGATTGCGTTTTCCAGATTCAGCAGCGGCTCGCCCATCCCCATCAGCACGACATGGCTAATCCGCCGCGTGCAGAGGCGCTGGAGATGCAAAAGTTGATCCACAATCTCACCGGCGGTGAGGTTGCGGGTGTAGCCGCCCTGTGCCGTGGCGCAGAATCGACAGCCCATCGCACAACCGACCTGCGTCGACAGGCACACCGACACGCGGTCTTCGTACGGCAGCAGCACGCATTCCACCTCGTTGCCGTCTGCGAGGCGTAGCAGGCATTTTACTGTGCCGTCTTGGGAACGCTGTGTCAGGCTAATCGTGTTGGGGCTAACGATGGCAATCTCACTCAGGCGCACTCGCAGGGAAGCGGGCAGGTCGGTCATGTGCGCGAAATCGGCGACTGCTTTCTCGTAAATCCACTTTGCCAGTTGCGTCCCCCGATAGGCAGGCTCGCCCAGCGTCTCGCTCACCCACGCCCGCAACTGCGACTTCGATAGCCCCACCAAAGCGGTTCTGGTCTCCATAGAACCCATACGAGGGGAATTGTACCTCTTGGGGAGACTATCCTGCCCTGCGGAACTCGATCAGTGCTTCCGACATTGTGTTGGCGACACGCCATGCCACGCCTTCTTGCTTAGCGAGTTGCTCTGTTTCAGGGTGCGCCCACTCGGAGCCGATGACCACAGGCAGCACATCGAGTCCCGCCTCGCGCAGTGTCTCGGCGCGGCGTTTTGCACGCACCACATCGCGCCCGTTGACCTTCACCGAGATTTCCGCCACCGCCACCCGATTTCCCTTCCACCATATCAAATCGGCAATCAGGGGGTCGTAGTCGGGTTCTATATCTTGATCGAGCAATCCCGCCGCTTCCAGCCACGCCTCAACTTGCTTCCGCACGCGCTCGTTAGCCATGGGCGAGCCGCCATCCCCTGTGCCAAAGATGCGACGGGCTCGGGCAACCATCAGCCGCTCATAGTCCTCGCCTTCACGCCTACCCTGCTCGCCACGCTGCCAGTTCTCCAATCGTTCCACCGCTCCCTCCAATCTGTCTACCCTGTGGAGGATTTTCTCAACTGTTTGCTCCACGCGGGTCATGCGTTCTTTGGTCTCGGCGACATCCTGCTCCACGCGGGTCATGCGTTCTTTGGTCTCGGCGACATCCTGCTCCACGCGGGTGAGTCGTGCAGTGGTTTCCTCGCGGAACTCGTGGAACTCCGCAGGGAGCTGCAGCAATTCTTCCGTCAGCACCACGCGACGGAACGCATCGCGCAAGGCAGTGTTTTTGTGCATCAAGCGCGCTATGGTTACCTCGTCCAGAATTTGCTCCGCGAGTTCCAGTCGCAGTTCTGGATCCTGCTGGAGGAGTTTCGGGAGCTCCTTCAGATCCTCGCGTGTGATTGCCATTTCGCACTGAGAGTATACCCCATGGTACACTTTATCCCGATGGATCTGAGTACGCTCAACCTCGAGCAGCTGGAAGCCGTGTTGCACAAGGATGGGCCCCTGTTGGTGTTTGCAGGGGCGGGTTCGGGCAAGACGCGCGTCATTACCTACCGAATCGCGCACCTGATACGCGAGCATGGCATACCCGCGCGCCACATTTTGGCGGTGACCTTCACGAACAAAGCCGCCGACGAGCTGAAAGAGCGACTGAGCCACTTGCTTCAGGGCGACGAGGCGCGCGGGCTGTGGGTGGGCACTTTCCACGCTATCTGCGCTCGGATCCTTCGTGAAAGTGGACGCGCCCTTAATATCCCTCCGAACTTCGTGGTCTACGACGACGGCGATCAGCTCGATGTCGTACGCCGAATCCTAATTGAGCTCAACATCGACGAGAAGCAGATGAACCCCCGCGCGATTCGCCATCAGATTAGCCGCGCGAAAGAGCGGCTCATCACGCCCGACGAGTATCGCGATCGCGCCAGCGACTACTTCGAACGCATCGTCGCCAGCGTCTACCCCCGCTACGAAGCCTACCTACGCGCCGCGAACGCGCTGGATTTTGATGACCTGATTAATAAAGTCATCGAACTGCTGGAAACCAAGCCCCACGCCCGTGAGCGGTATCAAGATCAGTTCCGCTATATTTTGGTGGACGAGTATCAGGATGTGAACTATGCCCAGTATGTGTTGACGCGCCTGTTGGCGGACAAATATCGGAATCTGTGCGTGGTGGGCGACGACGATCAGGCGATTTATGGCTTTCGCGGCGCGGAAGTGGAACTCATCTTGCGCTTCGAGCAGGACTTCCCCGATGCAAAGGTGGTCAAATTGGAGCGCAATTACCGCTCGACGCAGGTGATTCTGGACGCGGCGTTCAAGGTGGTCAGCGAGAACCAGTTCCGTGCGCCGAAAAAACTTTGGACAGATCGCACGCAGGGCGCGCCGATTACGATGACCGCCGCCCGCGACGAGGAGGAAGAAGCCCGTATAATCGCCGACTACATCGTGCAGCAGACCCGACTGGGCAAACGACGCTACGGTGACTTCGCAGTGCTGTACCGCACGAACGCCCAGTCCCGCGCCTTTGAGGAACGCTTCCTGCGTGAACGGATTCCCCATCGGCTGGTGGGTGCGCTCCGCTTCTACGACCGCCGCGAAATCAAAGATGTGCTGGCGTACCTGCGCCTGATTGCGAACCCCGACGATTCGATCAGCCTGCTGCGCGTCATCAACACCCCACCGCGCAAAATCGGGCAGGCGACCGTCAAACAGGTGCAGACCCACGCCGCCGAGTGCGGAATCAGCCTCTATCGCGCGATGACCGACCCGTTGCTGCTACAGACCTTGACCAGTAGCACGCAGCAAGCCCTGCTCGGCTTCGTGCGCCTGATTGAACAGCTACGCGAATATAGCGAGACCCACTCGCTCAGCGAAACGCTCAAAGAGACGCTGAAGCAGACGGGCTACCTTGCGTGGCTGGAACAGAAAGGCGATCTGGAATCGGTAGACCGCGCGGGCAATGTGCGCGAGTTGGTCAACATCGCTCAGCGGTTTGAAGAGCGTGAAGCGGAGCGCGTCCCGGAACCCGACGAACCCGAACTCACCCCTCTAATGCGCTTCTTGCAGTATGTGTCGCTCGTGTCGGATTTGGACACGCTGAACGAACGCGAGGACCAGGTGGTGCTGATGACGCTGCACGCGGCGAAGGGGCTGGAGTTTCCTGTGGTCTTTTTGGTGGGATTGGAGCAGGGGCTGCTGCCCCACGCGCTCAGCGAGACGCCCCGCGAAATCGAAGAGGAACGCAGGCTGTGCTATGTGGGCATGACCCGCGCGCAAGACGAGTTGCACCTGACCTATGCCCTCTCGCGCGGCTCGTATGAGGGACGGCGCAGCGCAATCCCCTCGCCGTTCCTGCGCGCGCTGGGCGACACGCCTGCACCGACCCTGTATCAGGTACTCTACGGCGCCGTAGCATCCCCAAAATCCATCTCCAGTGCGCCCCCAGCACGGTTCACAGCAACGAACAAGACCACGCAGCGAAGTGCGTTCCTGCCAGGACAGCGCGTACGCCATCCCGAGCTGGGCATCGGCATCGTGGTCAAGGCGGCGGATTTGAATGTGACGGTGATGTTCCCTGGCGGCAAGGGCTTGCGCACCTTCACCCTGCTCAACTGCCCGTTGGAGGAGGCGTAGGGGTTCCCCACGCAAGTTGAGGCTATCTCAGCGCGTCGGGTATACTTTACCCACTACCTCACGCATCCGATCGGAGGTGAGGCGCGTATGGAACCGATTATGAACGAGCAGGAGACCACTCAGGATCAGGAACCGATCACGACGACGCCTGAGACAAGCCCTGAAGCCCTGCAGGCGCGCGTGGCAGAACTAGAGCAAGCCTACGAAGAGCAGAAAAATCTGTACCTGCGTACGCTGGCGGACTTCCAGAACTACCGCCGCCGCCAGCACGAGGAAATCGAGCGGCAACGCGGATTGCTGCTCGAATCGCTGATGCAAGACCTGTTGCCGATTCTGGACAACTTTGAGCGTGCGCTTCAAGCAGCCGAAGCCACGCGCGAACTGGAACCGCTGCTCGAAGGCGTGCGGATGACCGAACGCCAAATCAAAGCGGTACTGGAACGGTACGATATTCATCCGATAATTGCAATCGGGCAGCCGTTTGACCCGAACCTGCACGAGGCGATTCAGCGTGTTGAGACCGTGGACTACGAAGACGGTACCGTCATCGACGAGGTGGAGCGCGGCTATCGGATGGGTGAGCGCGTGCTGCGTCCCAGCCGCGTCATCGTCGCCAAACGCCCCGAGTCGCCTCAGACGCAAGGGCTGGATGTGCAGGTATAACCCTGCCCCCTGAAAAACCATGAGACGCTATTTCGGAACCGACGGTGTGCGGGGCGTGGCGAACGAACTGCTCACGCCTGATTTTGTGCTGCGACTGGGACGCGCAATTGCGCAGCAACTGATCGAGACCACCCTGCACCATGCGCCGCGCGTGCTGATTGGGCGCGATACACGGCGTAGTGGCGCGATGCTCGAAACCGCGTTGGTAAGTGGGCTTTGCTCGATGGGCGTACATGCGACCTCAGCGGGCATCGTGCCCACCCCCGCGGTCGCTTACCTCGTGCGCGAGGGACGCTACGACCTGGGCGTGGTGATCTCCGCTTCGCACAACCCTGCACGCGATAACGGTGTGAAACTCATCGGCGGCGACGGCTATAAGTTCCCCGACGAATACGAGGCGCAGATCGAAGCCCGCCTCGCCGATGCGCCCGAGCCGTTTCCCTATCCGCCGCCCGATAAGATAGGGCTGTGGCAGTACGATGAGCGTGAAAGCGAGCAGTATTTGCTTTATTTGCTACATCTGATGCGTGAGTTGACGGGCGAGCGCGAACCGTTGCGCGGTGTCCATATTGTCGTCGATTGCGCCAACGGCGCAGCGAGCCAGTACGCTCCCGTCATCCTGCACGAACTCGGCGCGAAGGTGAGCCTCTACGGAGGCGAACCCGATGGGGACAACATCAATCTGGGCTGTGGCTCCACGCATCTGGAGACCCTCCAACGCGCCGTGCTGGAGACCGACGCCGACTTGGGGGTCGCGTTTGATGGCGACGCCGACCGCGCCCTGTTCGTCGACGAGAAGGGCGACCCCGTCGACGGCGACGCGATAATGACCCTCTGGGCAATCACGCGCCATAGGCAGAAAACTCTGAACCCACCTATCGTCGTCGCGACCGAGATGAGCAATCTCGGCATGCAGCGTCGGCTGGAAGAGGAGGGGATTGAACTGCGACGCACCAAAGTGGGCGACCGCTATGTGGTAGAGGCGATGCGTGCAACCGGCGCGCTAATCGGCGGCGAGCAGTCGGGACATATTATCTTCAGCGAACGCGCCACCACCGGCGACGGACTCATCACGATGTTGGAGACGCTGGCGCTGTACCTGTACCACCAGCAGCCGTTTTCGGAGATTGCCCACCCGTTCACCCCGTACCCCCAAAAACTCGTCACAGTGCCTGTTCAAGACAAGCATGCATGGCAAACCCATGCGGAGATACAATCGCTGATTCGGCAGACAGAGCGAATGCTGGGGACGCGTGGACGGCTGAATATACGCGCCTCGGGCACAGAGAACGCCATTCGCGTAATGGTGGAAGCGGAGCGGATGGAACTGGTGAACGAGGCGATTGCCCCACTCGCGGAACTCATCCGCCGGGTGCTGGGCTAAAATTGAACCCCCAGCCGCACGCTGCCTGAGTAGTTCGGGCGCTGCTGGTGCTGGGTTTCGGCGCGAGGCAACTGCATCTGCGCTTCCAACGACATATAAAATCCCGACAGCTGGCGGGTAAGCCCCAGCCGCAGCGCAGCTTCACGCATGAACGCATCGCGCTCCCACTCCGACTGATGGTAGCTCAGTCCCAATAGCGTGGCGGCGTCGAGTTTGCGGCGCAGGCTCAAAGTGTAGCGTCGCTCGGTAAGCAGTTGACCGATGGGGTTCTGCTCCGCGTACCCCACTTCCAGGTTCCAAGCGCCCTGCTGCCAGCGGAGTTGATACTGTTCGGTTTCGAGGGGTTGCGGGGCGCCTTGGTGGAGCGGGTGTCGCGCCAGTTGCCCGCTGAACGACAGCCCGCCGCCCACACTCCAATCCCACATAAGTTGCTGGCTGCGTAGGTTCAACCCGCGCAAGCCCTGATATTCACGCTCGCGCAGGGTAAGTTGCAAGTTCCCTACAGGTTGTGCTTGAAGTTGGTAGCCGCGCATTTGTCCGGCGTCTTCCATCGCCTCGAATTCGCCCCCGACGCGCAGTCGAGGGTCTAACTGCGCTTGAAGCCCCACCTGAGCGGTGCGTTGCTGTGAGTCTTCGCGCCATCGTTGCTCCAATCCGACGCTCCCCTGGACGCGTTGCGTTCCGAAGCGCATGCCCACACTGCTCTCTTCGGTGCGTCCCTGGTGTGAATCGTCGGTGGTGCGGTGGCGCAACTCCATCGCTTGCCCCAGTTGTGTGCGAATTTCGGTCTGCTGAGTGGCGCGTTCGCCCTG
>NKPV01000212.1 GCA_002254605.1 Armatimonadetes bacterium JP3_11 | reverse complement strand
CTAAAAGAGTTTCTGGACAACTACAGCACCTGTATGCGCCACTTCCTCTCAGCGATGGACGCCGACCGCTATCGCGCCGAACTGCCCGTGTGGGAGTGCCTGCCGTTCGAAGCGCGGTGCGCCTTCTGCAAAAAGCGCGCGGCGACCGCATTAGAAAAAAGACATGACAATGACTATGTGCCACTCTGTGAGGCGTGTAGGATCAAGTTTCAACAGAGGCGTGGCGAGACACGCCGCGAATTGGGAGAACAACTGCTCCGTGACGCCGACATAATGCAGATGCTCAAAGAGTACAACCTACACCCAGCAGAAGCCTTCAAAGGTGGTCTGAACGAGATGGTCCCCGATTCCAATGAACGCGAACAAAAGAAACAGATTGCCTTCATCTACGGCGACGGAAGCAACTTCGGACAGATTACCAAAAACCTCAACTCGCTGGCGCTGAGCCTGCAGTGGACGCGCCGCGCCGAGCTGGTCAACCGCGCTGCGATTGCCCTCGCCCTCAGCCGCGCCATGCACGAGGCGCTGCAAGATGATAGAGTCGAACTGCAGCGCATGCCGTTCAGAGTCGAACTGCAGCGCATGCCGTTCGAAGTGCTGGTCATCGGCGGCGACGATTTTAGCTTGTTCACCTGGAGCCGAATCGCTCTACGCTTCTGTCAGCAGTTCGTGGAGCTGACCGACCTGGAATACACCAAAGGCGACATCCAGAAGTGTATTGTGCGCGAAACCCCCATCTGCTACGGCGTCGGCTGCCTCATCACAGACGAGAAAGCCCCTGCGCAGCGCGTGGTGGAGTTCACCGAAGCGAACCTGCTGAAGTTCGCCAAGCGGGGCGTCAAGGCGTACAAGCGCGGCGGAATCGCCTTCCTCTACACCACCAACGCCGACCAGATCCCCGGCAACTATCAAGACCACCTCCGTCGCAACTATCACAAGGAGGCGCGTCTGGGCAAAGGACAGGCGGCGCAGGCGCCCGTCTACCTAACAATGCAGCCGCTGACGGCGTGCGAGCTAAACGCCTTCCTGGAGTGCGCGAGGCGGCTTAAAGATGATATGGGCAGTCTGCAGCGCCTCGCGGAGCCGTTCGTGCGCCAACCGATTGAAGCCGCCCTGCTCCACTTTGTGTATCAGCAAGCGCGCGCCGAACGTTCCGACGATCGGAAAGAGTTTTTTGAGCGGCTCAATCACCTCCAAGCCTCCGATGGCAACAACACACGCGTCAACCTGTTCCCGATTCAGCAGCTCCAACGCATTACGGTCGACAAAGATCAGTCCGATTCAGCCTACTTCGCACCTATCTTAGACCTGCTGGAGATTGCCAAGAGCCTGCGCTGAGGGAGGAGAGCCATGCAACCATTTGAGATCGAAGTAACGGTACAACCCACGAGCGACCTGCATATTGCAGGCACGGGGCGCGGCGCTGTGTTGATCGACCGCTGTATCGAGCTGGATGCGGAGGGACGCGCCTACATCCCTTCCACCTCGTTCAAGGGGCGGGTGCGAGCGCACTATGAACGGCTACTGAGCGCCCTGGGCTACGACCTCAAAGGCTGCAAGCCGCCCGCGCCCCAGAACATGTGCAACGACCCAAGCAACCTTTGCCCTGTGTGTGCGCTGTTCGGTTCGCCTGTGCAGCAGAGCCGCGTTGAGTTCACGCACCTGACCCAACCCGAGACGCTTAGCCCCACCACGCGCATCGGCGTCGGCGTGAACCGTCAGCTGAACACGGTGGAACAGGGCAGGCTGTTTTTCTACGAGGCGGCGCCGAAACCGACCAGCCACGCCTTCCGCGGATTCATCCGCGGCTGGGCAACCGACCAAGAAATCGCCCTGCTCATCGCCGCGATGCGACTCATCACCCACTTAGGCGGGCAAAAAGCACGCGGACTGGGGCGCGTAAGCGTGCAGGTAACCCATGTCTGGATCCAACAGAACGGGCAGTGGCAGTCTCAAAGCCCAGACCAACTGTTGCAACACTTAAAGCAGGAGGCGACCGTATGATGCGCTATCGCTTAACCCTGAAGCCGTTATCCCCCATCGCGGTCGGTGAGTGGATGACCTCACGCAGCAATGTCCGCGAGAGCCTGAGCTATCTCCCCGGCGGCGTGCTGCGCGGCGCCCTGGCGCAACTGGCGATGGAACACATCGGCGCACACAACTCCAGCCGACGCACGCTAAGCAACCAGAGCCAACTCCAAAACCACTTCCAGCAGGTTTTTGCCAAAGACGGCGCGCGATTCAGTTTCCTGATGCCGTTTGATGAGTCGTGGATTCCTGCACCTGCCACCGCGCTGTTCAATAAGCAGAACGATGAGCACCTCTACGACACGCTGTTCGCTCTCATCAAGGGCGAGCTGTACGAGATGCAGTGCCCTAAAACCGGCGAGCGTTTGGAACG
>NKPV01000061.1 GCA_002254605.1 Armatimonadetes bacterium JP3_11 | reverse complement strand
TTTTGGGGGTGATTTTGAGTTCAAAGTTGGGGTATGTTTTTGGGGTGTGTGGGGTTGTTTTTTGGTTTGAGTTCATTTATTTAGTGTGGCTAAATAGTGCGCGACCCCCCTGTAGACATTTGTTTTGAGTTCAGCGGGGTGGGGGGGTCGCGCAGAATTTAGCTTGGCTAAATAATAAGGATGGGGCGTGCCGTGCGTGTGGAGGCGCGGAACGGGGAATTTTACCAGGCGGTATTTCGAAACTCCGTCCAGACCTTCCGGTAGAGCTGTTGGGTGTGTTGGGCGATTCGCGTCCAGTTGAAATCGCGTTGCACGGCTTTGAGGGCGTTTTGGACGCGCTGGCGCGTGGCGGCGGGGTCTTGAAGCACGCGCAGGATGCCCCATGCGAGGCTTTCGGGGTTTCCCGCCCAAGTGCGGATGCCTGTCTCTTCGTGGCGGACGACCTCTTTCAGTCCGCCTGCGTCGGATACGACCACGGGCGCGCCTGCCGCCATCGCCTCCAACGCGACGATGCCGAACGGTTCGTACAGGCTGGGATAGACGGCTGCATCGACGACGCGATAGAGCCGGAGCAGCTCTTCGTCGGGAATAAAGCCGGTGAACTGCACCGCGGGTTCCAGATGGCAGAATCGAACGAACTCTTCCAGATGCGCCCGATAGCCCCCGCCCACGATAACCAGCTTCGCGTTGGGGATCTCCGCACGGACGATGGGCAACGCCTGCAGCAGCACATGCGCTCCCTTTTCGCGCACCATGCGCCCCACGAAGAAGAGGAGGGGCTGGCTCGGCTCCGCAAAGCGCGCCCGAAACGCCGCACGCTCCGATTCGGGAAACGGGAACTGGAACTTCTCCGCATGGATTCCGTTGGGGATCGTATCGATTTTATCGTAGGGGATATTCAGCGTGTGATGGACTTCGTGGCGCATAAATTCACTGCAGACGATGACGCGCCATGCCTCGTAGCCGAGTTCCCATTCGAGATGGCTAATGGTTCGGGAGAGGTCGGAGTAGACGCCGCCGTGTCTGCCGTGTTCGGTGGCGTGGAGGGTGGCGACGAGGGGCAGTTTATAGCGGTGTTTGAGGGTTTTGGCGGCGGGATGGACGAGCCAATCGTGCGCGTGGAGCAGGATAGGGTTGCGTTGCGTGCGTGCAGGTTTGTGGTTCAGCAGAGTTTGCAGCAGGGCATCGGCGCGTGCTTCGAAGGCGGCGTTCATGGCGTAGACGCCTTCCAGAAACGCGCTATGGGGGGGAGGCGGCGTGCCGATTCGGTGGAGGTGGACGCCGTTTTCTGTGGCTTCGTTGGGCGCTTCAGGGTGGATAGCAGTGATGACATGCACCTCGACGCCCTGCGCCGCCAACGCCTCGGACAGCTCTTGCACATGGCGAGCGATTCCCCCCACGATTCGCGGGGGATACTCCCATGAAAACATCACGACGCGCACAGCGAGCCAGTTCGACGCAGCGGACGCAGTTCCTGCGTGGGGGGAGGTTAGCCTGAGAGAATCACCCCGACGGGCGGAACGGGTTCGGGGGAAATCACAACTGCCTGTTCGAGCGTTTGTTGCGCCTGTTGGCGTTGCGCGTCGGTGCGGGCGTGGATTCGAAAGAGCGGTTCCCCGGCGTGCACGGGGTCGCCGACGGATTTAAGCACCTCGACGCCGACGGCGTGGTCGATGGGGTCTTCTTTTTTCTGTCTGCCCGCGCCCAGTTGCAGGCATGCCAGAGCGACCTGTCGGGGGTGTACCTGCGCCACATAGCCGGTTTGGTGCGCGAGGCATTCGGTGATGCGGGGTGCTTGGGGCAGCAGGTTGGGGTTTTCCACCACGCGAGGGTCGCCGCCCTGCGCTTCGACCAGTTGTTGGAACTTGGCGAGCGCGCTGCCCGACTGGAGCAGTTGTTCGGCGCGCGCACTGCCCGCTTGGCGGTCGGGTTCGACGCCGCAGAGGGCGAACGCCTCGGCGGCGAGGTAGAGGATTAATTGGCGGAAGCGCGGGTGGGCGCGTCCCTCGGGGTGGAGGGTTTCGATGGCTTCGCGCACTTCGAGGGCGTTGCCGACGGTGTAGCCCAGGGGCTGGCTCATATCGCTCAGCACGGCATGGGTGCGTCGTCCGGCGCCTTCGCCGATTCGGATGAGCGCCTGGGCGAGGGCTTCGGCGTGTTCGCGTGTGGTCATAAACGCGCCTGCGCCAACCTTCACATCGAGCAGGATATGCCGCGCACCGCCTGCCAACTTCTTGCTCATGATGCTGGCGGCGATGAGGGGGATGCTTTCGACGGTGGCGGTGGCGTCGCGCAGGGCGTAGAGCCGTTTATCCGCAGGCGCAAGATCCGCCGACTGCCCTGCCAAGCAACACCCGATACGCTGCACCTGTGCCAGCATCTCTGGTGCGGTGAGTTCGGTGCGGTAACCGGGGATGCTCTCCAGTTTGTCTACCGTGCCGCCCGTGAAGCCCAGCCCGCGCCCAGACATTTTGGCGACTGCCAGCCCGCCAGCGGCGAGCAACGGCACCAACACGAGGCTCGTCTTGTCGCCTACACCCCCAGTGGAGTGCTTGTCGAGGGTGGGCGCCTCAATCGCCGAGAGGTCTAACTGCGCGCCTGACGCCGCCATGATTTCGGTCAGGGCGAGGGTCTCGGCGTCGGACATCCCCTTCAGGTAGCATGCCATCAGCCATGCGGCGACCTGGTAATCGGGCACGGCGCCGCGCACATAGCCCATCACGATCTGCTCCAGTTCGGCACGACTCAGTTCGCCGCCGTCGCGTTTTTTGGCGATGAGTAGCGGTATCACGGAGGAGAGTTTACCTCAGGGCGCGCCATAGCAGGAAATCGTGCAAGGGCGCCGAAAATAGCCCGTGTCGAGGAAGACACTTTGCACGAGGTGATAGAGTATGGATCGGAATCTGGGTATGGATTTTGTGCGAGCCACTGAGGCGGCGGCTCTCAGTGCGGGTCGTTGGGTTGGCAAGGGCGACCGTCACGCGGTCGATCAAGCCGCGTGTGAGGCGATGCGGCGCGCGCTGGCAGACATCGACATGAAGGGGATCGTCGTGATTGGCGAAGGCGAACGCGACGAGGCGCCGATGCTCTATATCGGCGAGGAACTGGGCACAGGCAACGGCAACGCGGTCCAGATCGCAGTGGATCCCGTTGAGGGCACAAACCTCGTCGCCACGGGGCAGCCGGGCGCGATTAGCGTGGTCGCCGCCGCCATCGAAGGCGAGGGGAAACTGCTCCGCGCACCCGATATCTATATGGATAAACTGGTGGTCGGACCCGCAGCCAAAGGCGCGGTGGACATCACGCTCCCGCCCCGCATGAACCTCAAAGTCATCGCGAAGAGCCTGGGCAAAGAGATTCAAGACTTGACGGTCGGCATGCTCGATCGCCCGCGCCACGAGCAACTGATACGCGAGATTCGGCAGGCGGGCGCGCGCATCCGACTGGTCTCGGACGGCGACCTCTCGCTCGCGCTGGAGGCGTTAGACCCGCAGGGGGAGATCGATGTGCTGATGGGCATCGGGGGTGCGCCGGAAGGGGTTCTCTCCGCGGCGGCGGCGTTGTGTATGGGGGGCGAAATCCAAGCGCGATTGGTATTCCGCAACGAGCAGGAACGGGAACGCGCCAAGCAACTGCTGGGCACCGAAGATGTCGACCGTGTGTTGATGCTGGAAGACCTTGCGTGGGGCAATGTGGTGTTCGCGGCGACGGGCATCACCGGGGGCAACCTGCTCGGCGGCGTGCGCTACACCGGCTGGGGCGCCATCACGCACTCGGTCGTGATGCGCTCGCGCAGCGGCACCATCCGCTGGCTGGAGACGCACCACCACTTCCATCACGATCCGAGGTACTAATCGGTGATCGCGGTAGAGCAAATCGGGGACTCGTTGCAGCGCGTGGAGCAGCAGATCGGGCGCGTCATCATCGGGCAGCAGCCCGTGGTGCAGCAGGCGCTCTGCGCCCTGCTCGCCGATGGGCACATCCTCATTGAAGGCGTGCCAGGTCTGGCAAAAACGCTGCTGGTGCGCGTAATCGCGCAGACGCTGGGACTGCAGTTCCGCCGCGTGCAGTTCACGCCCGACCTGATGCCGTCTGACCTCATCGGTACCACCATCTACGACATGCGCTCTGGGGAGTTTCGCGTGCGCTACGGACCGATTTTCACCAACATCCTGCTGGCAGACGAGGTGAACCGCACACCCCCCAAAACGCAGTCCGCCCTGCTGGAGGCGATGGAAGAGCGACGGGTGACGATCGACGGCGTGTCGCATGCCCTCCCCGAGCCGTTTATGGTGTTCGCGACCCAAAACCCTATCGAGTATGAAGGCACCTACCCCTTGCCCGAAGCGCAACTGGATCGATTTCTCCTGAAACTGGTGATGGACTATCCCAGCGAGGAGGAAGAGCGCGCGATTCTCAAACTGCACGATTCGGGCTTTCGCGTGCATCAACTGGAGCAGGTGGGTCTGACGCCCGTAATGGACGGCGCGGAACTGGCGCGTATCCGCGCATTCGTGCGCACCGTGCCAGTCGCCGACGAGGTGCGCGACTACATTCTGGAGATTGTGCGCCGCACGCGCCACAATGAATACCTGCTGGTCGGCGCCAGTCCCCGGGCGGGAATCGCGTTGTTGCTGGTGAGCAAAGCGCTGGCGGTGTTGCGCGGACGCGGCTTCGTGACGCCCGACGATGTGAAACAGATGGCGTTGCCCGTGCTGCGCCACCGACTCATCCTCAAACCCGAAGCAGAGGTCGAAGGGCTAAATGCAGATAGAATCTTAAATGGTATTTTGGAGGCGACGCCTGTACCGCGATGAGCAGCCTGCTGCTGGAGCGACCGACGCTACTGCCCGAGCCGCTGTCCGAATATGACGACGGACGCGAGCGAACCCCCGTGCTGCTCGTTGTGCGCCCCAGCAGTAGCGGGATGCTGCGCCATGTGCAAGGCTTGATTAAGTACCTCCCGGAGTTCGGCTACCTCCCTACACTAACAGGACCGGAATTCATCCGCGACCGAGCGGGGCTGATTACCGATTCGCATGCTGTGCGCCTTTTGCGCGCGCGTGCGAGCGAATTCCCGTTCGTCCACTGCCATGGGGTGCGTGCAGGCTGGATTTGCGCGTGGGCGTTCCGACGCGAGTACCCGTGGATTTGGACGGTGCATCACCTGTTGCTTAGCAAAAGCGCATTGGTGCGTGCCCTATGGCGCTGGATTGGTCGGTACCCGCGTCTCATCACGGCGGTCTCCGAGCAGGTGAAGGCGGGGCTCACCCAAGGCGGCGTGCCCGAATCGCGCGTCGAGGTGGTGCACGGCGGTATCGATCTGGAGCGGTTCGAAAAAATCCCACGCCGCGACGCCATGCGCGACCAGTTCCTCGTGCCCCAAGACCGTCCCGTGCTGCTGTGCGTGGGGCGATTTGTGCGTCATAAGGGGTTCGATCTCGCGATTCAGGCGATGGAACGCATCTGGGAATCGTTGCCGGAGGCGGACTTGTGGTTGGCAGGCGACGGACCCGACAATATGCGCTTAGTAAAGCTCGTTGCGCGTTGCCGTCGCCCCCACCGAGTGCGCTTTTTTGGTTACTGGAGCGCGGTGGAAGAGTTGTACGCGGCGGCGGATGTGCTGCTGGCGCCCGCACGCAACGCCGGGCTGGGGCTGTCCACGATGGAGGCAATCGCCTGTGGGCTGCCCGTCGTGGGGACGGACATCCCTGCAATGCGCCGCCTCATCGAACACGAGCGCACAGGCTTGCTGACGCCACCCGAGAACCCCGACGCGCTGGCGCAAGCCGCACTGCGCCTTCTGAACGACCCGTCACTGGCGCAAACGCTCTCGCGGAACGCGCTGCGCACCGCCGAACGGTTCCACATCCGCCACACTGTCGAGCAGACGGCGCCGCTCTACCGACGCGTGCAAACAGGCTAACGGCGCTTCAAGGCGACCGCCGCCACAGTTGCAAAATCACCTTAAGCGGAGCATCTGTGCGGATGGCGCTCCCGCAGTGATGCACATGCGAAGCGCGATACCCCTGCGCCCGCAAGAACCGCACCGCCGCGCGCGTGGAGGGCACCGAGCAATTCAAACGGTCGGCAATCACGGGCAAACTGTAGACAATCGGCAACTCGTCCAACTCACGATGGAGCTTGCTGAGGAATTTGCGCGCCGTGTCGAAGTAGTCCTCGCGGGCAGCGCGCAACATCGCACCGAGAAAGGCGTGGTCATGCAACGGACCTAACCATAGCGGACCTGCCCAGCGCACGGTGACGGCGGGGTGATATTCGTGGTTGACGGGCGCGGGTACCCCTGCCATCGTCGCGCGATACTCGCCATCGGGCATCTGAACAATAAAGCCCATCTGCTCCACATTGAACCTGCGCGTGCCCTTGAACACACGCATAAGCGTGCGCCAGCAGTAGCCGTCAAAGAAACTCAACACCGGTTGCCCGTGCATGTTCGCTTGAATCAGACGGCGTTGCACGAAACCGATTAAGATGCGTAGCCCAACCTCGTGGCACTCGCGCCCGTAGGCGGAGACGGCATCGTAGGACTTGAGCGCTTCGCCGCGTTGCGCCCCACACAGCACGGGGGCGTCGGTCGCTGTGATGTAGAGCAAGCCTTCCCAGCGCACAACCCCCGTGAGGTACGGCACATATGGCGCGGGCGTGCCGAACGGGTCTAAGTCCACCCAGTCGAAGCGTCGGTCTTCCAGATAGAACCGACAGAGCAGGCGTTGGGCAAGTTCGTTGTGAAGTTCCACGCGCGGATCCTCGCTCACATGGGCGCGCAGCACTTCGAAGCTCGTGTAGTTCGCATCGTTGACCACGATGTGCTGCACGGGGGCTTCAAGCAGATAGCGTTTTGTGCGGAGCCCCGCGCCTGCCATCAGCTCTAACACTTCCAGGGGGCGTTCGAGCCGTTCCGCCTCCGCGCGCATCGCCAGCACGCCCAAATCGCGTCCCAGCCGTGCGCGCGGGTTGTAAAACACATGCGCGCTCTGGGGCAAGCGGAACTCTGCTGCACCCTCCTTGTAGACCTGTATAGCCATAACGACTCGTCTATGCAATCGGGTAGCCGTCGCGTCGCAAGACATGCTCCGCGAGCCGGTGGGCAATCTCGATGGCGTTGAAGGGGGGCATCGGAATCGCTGGGTGAGCGGCGTCTGTTCCCAACGCGCTCAGCACGAGGTTCAGCTTTTCGTTGAGTTGCACGACGCCTTCCCGTGCGAACAGCATCGCCATCCACTCGCCCGCTTCGGCGTGTACACCTTGCAGTTTGGGCAAACGCGCGAGAATGCTCTCCAAGCCGTACAGGTAGACCGCCATATCGGCAATCGCGGCGGCGACTTCCTGACGCTGCTCGCGCAGGTGGTCGCCGTAGGCTTCCCACGCTTTTTGGAACGCCATCAGCGTCGCGGCGCGGAACTGCTCGGTGAGCGTGTGGAGCATCGGGCGCACCTCGCTGGGCAGGGGCGCGCCGAGTTTTGACGCCTGAGTGCGCGCCTCTTCCAGCAGCGGCAAGCCCGCCCGCTGCATCTGCCGAATCAGGTGCTGCGTGAAGTTTAGGCGATTGATTTCGTTCGTGCCCTCGTAGATGCGCGGCACCCGCGACTCGCGGAAGATTTTGGCGATGGGGAAGTCCTCGGTATAGCCGTAGCCGCCGTGAATCTGCACGCCCTCGTCCGCGCAGAGGTACTGAACTTCCGTGCCGTAGAACTTCAGCAGCGCACACTCGCCAGCGTATTCCGAAGCCGCCTCACGGTAGCGCAGGTGCAGTTCGGGATGGTCGGGGGGCAGGTCGTGAATCGGCTCAAACCACGCCTGCATCAGATGCCCCGTACGATACAGCATGCTCTCCAGCGCGAACAGATGGGTCGCCATCCGCGCGAGTTTGGCGCGGATTAAGCCGAAGTTCGCAATCGGCTGTCCGAACTGCTGGCGGTCTTTGGCGTAGCGGGTGGCGATTTCCAGCGCATATTTGCCTGTGCCAAGCGCGCTGGCAGCCATCTTGAAGCGTCCCAAGTTCAGCGTATTTAGCGCGATGTAGTGCGCCTTGCCCACCTCGCCCAGGAGGTTCTGCGCGGGCACGAACACATTTTCGAACGCCACACGCCGCGTGCTGGAACCGTGCAAGCCGATTTTATGCTCCTCGCGTCCCAAGTTCACGCCCGGCGCGGTGCGCTCCACCAGAAACGCGGTGAACTGCTCGCCGTTCAACTTCGCGAACACAGTGAACAGGTCAGCAAAGCCCGCGTTGGTGACCCACATCTTCTCACCGTTGAGCAGGTAGCCGCCGTCGGTGGGGATGGCGCGGGTTTTCATCGCCAGCGCATCGGAACCGCTGCCCGTCTCGCTCAAGCAGAACGAGCCGCACCACTCGCCCGTCGCCAGTTTCGGCAGGTAGCGCTCCTTCTGGTCAGGAGTACCTTCCAGCACCAGGGGCAAAATCGCCAGTCCTGCGTGCGCCTGCAGGGTGAGGCATGTAGCGGGTTCGGGACCCAGTTTCTCCACAATCAGGGCGACGGTGGTTTTGGGCAGGTCCAAGCCGCCGTAGTGGGTCGGCACCTCGACGGCAGTGAAGCCCAGCGCACCCATTTTGCGGTCCAACTCACGCATCACGCCCTCTTTGGCTTGCTCAATCTCGGGCAGCAGGGGCAGCACCTCGTTGCGCACAAAGTCGTCCGCCGCCTTGCCCATCACGCGCGTCTCGGAATCGAAATCTTCCGGGGTAAACACATCATTAGGAGACGCAGGTTCAATCATAAACACGCTGCTACGCTGCTTCGTCGTCATTGGCGCTCACTCCTTCGTACGCACACGATTATACCGTATGCCGAGTGTTGCTGTCGCTCTGTCGCACGGCTTAGCTTACTGTCGCGAGTGCGAAGCGGTGGCGGAATCGGCTGACGGCGTCGCGCAGCGCCGCGTGTTCGGACTGGCTGAGATCAGGGTCGTGCTCCAAGACACGAAACGCCTCCTGACGCGCCACCTCCAGCAGTCCCATGTCTTTCACCAGGTCTGCCACACGGAACGAGGGCATCCCGCTTTGCTTCGTGCCGAAAATCTCGCCAGGTCCGCGGATTTTGAGGTCTTCTTCGGCGATGATAAAGCCGTTGGTGGTGCGTGCCATGATTTCCATGCGTCTTTGCCCATCCTCCGACTTCGGATTGGCGATGAGAATACAGAACGATTGGTGTTCGCTGCGTCCGACGCGCCCACGCAGTTGGTGAAGCTGCGCCAGCCCGAATCGGTCGGCGTCTTCAATCACGATCACGGCGGCGTTGGGCACATCGACTCCCACTTCAATAACGGTGGTGGAGACGAGGATATCCAGTTCGCCTGCGCGGAACTGCTCCATCACCGCCTCTTTTTCTGCAGGTTTCATACGCCCGTGCAGCAGCCCCACCCGCAGGTCGGGGAACACATCTTTCTGGAGGTGTTCCGCCATCTCCTCGGCGGCGCGTACCTGTAACTTGTCGGATTCGTCGATGAGGGGGCAAATCACATAGGCTTGGCGTCCCTCCTCGATGAGTTTACGCACACCCGCATAGACCTTGAGTCGCTCTTCGGGTGTTTTCCAGTGGGTTTTGACGGGTTTGCGTCCAGGGGGCATCTCGTCGAGGATAGACACATCCAGCTCGCCGTAGAGGGTCATCGTGAGGGTGCGTGGGATGGGGGTGGCGCTCATCACCAGCAGGTGGGGCATGATACCTTTATCGCGCAGGGCGGCGCGTTGCAACACGCCGAAACGGTGTTGCTCGTCCACAATCGCCAATCCAAGCCGAGCAAAGCTAACCCCTTCCTGGATGAGCGCGTGCGTGCCGACGGCGACCATGCCGCGTCCCGAAGCGACCCGCTCGCGTGCTTGCTGGCGTTGCTTGTTGCTGAGCCTGCCCACAAGCAGCTCCACGCTAATCCCCAGGGGTTGGAACAGGCGGTGCAGATTAATATAGTGCTGCTCCGCCAGAATCTCGGTGGGTGCCATCATCGCGGCTTGGTACTGGTTATCGACGGCTGCCAGAATCGCCGCGGCGGCGACGATGGTCTTGCCTGAACCGACATCGCCTTGCAGGAGGCGATTCATCGGGTGGGGGAGCGCCATGTCGCTCCAGATTTCCCGAATCACACGCTTTTGGGCGTTGGTCAGTTCAAACGGCACGAGCTGCTGGAGCTGCGCGTTCAGGCGTTGCTCGTCGATGCGCATCGCGATCCCGCGCTCCTGCTGGTTCTGGCGACGCTGCATGCCAACACCCAGCTGCATTAGGAAGAACTCTTCGAACACCAGCCGTCGCCGTGCTGGCTCGATCTGGTTCTCCTCATCGGGAAAGTGAATCTGCTGCAGCGCCTGTTGAATCGGGGGCAAGCCGACGCGCTCGCGCACGCTGTGGGGCAAGATCTCGGGCGCAAGGTGCGCATACTGCACCGCGTTGTAAAGGATTTGGCGCATGCGCTTCTGACGAATCCCCTCCGTGAGGGGGTAAATGGGCACTATGCGATTCACGCTGAGCAAACTGTCTGGATCGGCGCCGTCAGGCAGGTCTTCCCACTCAGGGGTCTCCATCTGCAGCCCGTAGGGGCTTTCTTTGACCACGCCATACGCTACAATCACGCTGTTGCGTAGTTTGCTCAGCGTGTCTTTCATGTAGGGCTGGTTGTACCACACGAGTTCCAGCACCCCTGAACCATCATCGAGATAGGCTTTCGTGAGGGTCATGTTGTTGCGCACTTTGACATTATCGACCGTCACGAGTTTACCTGCGACAGTGATGGCTTCGCCCGATCGGGCATGGGCGATTTTGCGGAAGTGGCGTCGGTCTTCATAGCGGCGCGGCAGGTGGAACAGCAGGTCCCCCAGCGTGTAGATGTTCAGCTTGCTCAATACCTGTGCCAGTTTCGGACCAACGCCCTTCAGGTATTGCACCTCCGTTTCCAGCGTATAGCCTCGCGTCCCCGTCATGGTATACATGAGTATACCTTACACTAAGCAAGAGGAAAGGACTCTCTCTGGAGCAACAGGGTATACTTACCGATGCAATGGAAGGCTCCGATTCGAAGCCGCGGTGGCGACGCGTTCTGATCAAGCTAAGCGGAGAGGCATTCGCAGGCGAGCAGGGTGTTGGATTAAATCCTGAAGCGATTGACTACCTTGCTCACGAGGTCATCTCGGTGCATCAGTTGGGCGTGCAGACCGCGGTGGTGGTGGGGGGTGGGAACATCGTGCGCGGCGCGTCCATCGCCATGACAGGCATTGAACACGCCACTGCGGACTACATGGGCATGCTGGCGACGGTCATCAACGCCCTCGCGCTGCAAGCGGCGATTGAGCGTCATGGGGTGGATACGCGCGTGCAATCGGCGATTGCGATGCAAGCCGTCGCGGAACCGTTTATCCGCCGACGCGCCATCCGCCACCTCGAAAAAGGACGAATCGTCATCCTCGCCGCGGGCACAGGCAACCCGTTCTTCACGACCGACACCGCCGCCTCGCTCCGCGCGGTCGAACTCAACGCCGACGCACTGCTCAAAGCCACGAATGTCGACGGCGTGTATGACCGCGACCCACGCAAACACGCCAACGCCGTCAAATACGACACGCTCTCGTTCGAAGAAGCCCTCCAACGACAACTGCGCGTGATGGACTTGACCGCCTTCACGCTCTGCATGGAACGCGCAATGGAAGTGGTCGTTTTTAATATCTGGGAGTCGGGCAACCTGCGCCGAATCGTGCAGGGCGAACCGATTGGCACACGCATCCGACACAAACACTAAACCGAAGGAGGCAACGCTATGTCCAAACACGAACTGAGTACCCCAGCGAATGCAGAAACCCTTTTCAAAGAGGCAGAGGCGCGTATGAAGCACGCCATCGAACACCTCAAGCAAGACCTTGCGGGCTACCGCACAGGACGCGCGAACCCCGCTATGGTCGAGCGCATCATGGTCGACTACCACGGCACGCCTATGCAACTTCAACACTTGGCGACGATCACCGTGCCAGAACCGCGCCAGATCCTGATTCAGCCTTGGGATCAGTCGGCGGTATCGGCGATTGAAAAGGCGATTCAGCGCTCCGATCTCGGCGTGAATCCCGTCAGCGATGGGCGCACCCTGCGTATCAATCTCCCCCCGCTGACCGAAGAGCGCCGCAAAGAGCTCATCAAGCAGGTGCATAAACGCGCCGAGGAGGGACGAGTCGCCATTCGCAACATTCGTCGCGACCTCCACGAGCATCTGCGCCAGATGCAAAAAAACAAGCAAATCTCAGAGGACGAGCTGAAACGCTACGAGCAGCAGATGGAGAAGCTCACGCATAAATACATCGAAGAGATCGACAAACTCCAGAAAGCGAAAGACGAAGAGTTGATGGAGGTCTAAGCAGCGGGGATGCAGGTCATCGACTGGCGTGCGGAGGCGGTACGGCGCGGAGTGGATCTCGCGCGCTTGCCCCGCCATATCGCGATGATTATGGACGGCAACGGGCGTTGGGCGCGGGCGCGCGGGCTGCACCGACTCGTCGGGCATGCCAATGGGCACAGCACCGTGCGCCGTATGGTGCTGGGTTGCGCAGAACTGGGCATCGAAGCCCTCTCGCTCTACACCTTCAGCACCGAGAACTGGCGTCGTCCCCAAGAAGAGGTAGACGGACTGATGCGTCTGCTGGAGCGCTCCGCCCGTGAGGAGCTGCCCGTGATGATGCGCAACGGCGTGCAAATCCGCTTCAGCGGGCGAATCGAGGCGCTCTCACCCGAGCTGCAAAGTATCCTGCGACGCGCCGAGCAGATGACCGCCCAGAATCGGCGCATCATCCTGCACTTAGCCGTCAACTACGGCGGACGCGCCGAGATTGTGGACGCTATGCGTGCTATCGCCCGTGAGGTGCAAGCAGGACGCCTGGAACCCGACGCTATCGACGAAGACACGATTCAGGCGTTCCTCTACCAACCCGACCTGCCCGACCCCGATCTGCTCATCCGCACCGCAGGCGAGCGACGCACCAGCAACTTCCTGCTGTGGCAGACCGCTTACACGGAGCTTTACATTACGCCTGTGCTGTGGCCCGACTTCACGATGGAGCATCTCATCGAGGCGATTCGGGACTACCAAGGTCGGCAGCGCAAGTTCGGGGGCGTCTTGGAGCCTGTAGGCTAACTATCGCACGGGGTCATCCGTGATAATCGCGTCGACGCCCAGCAGGGTCAGCTCGCGTTTGCGTTCCGCCTCATTGACCGTCCAAACCACCAATTTTTTGCGTTGGGGTCGCGCTCTGCGAACCGCTGCCTCGTCTACCAGTGCGTGGTTCGGATGCAGCGCCTCGTAGCGTATGCCCCAGCGCCGCCCGTCTTCCAGCATCATGTGCGGCGTGTACTGGCTAATCAGCACGCCCAACCGCAACTGGCGCGTCTCTTCTGTGAACCAGCGCAGCGTGTCAAGGCTAAACGAAGAGATGAGTATATACGGGGCGAGTTTGTACTGCTCAATCAACCCCAGGATCGTGCGCACAATCGGACGATCTTCGGGATAGAAGGTCTTCATGTCGAGGTTATAGCGCGTGCGATTGCCGAACGCTTCGAACACCTCCTTCAAGGTGGGCACGCGCTCGCCCGCATACTTGCTGCTGAATCGGATGCCAGCGTCGTATTTTTGGATTTCCGCTGCGCTGAGTCGACGCACATCGCCCGTGCCGTCGGTGGTGCGCTCCAGGTTCGGGTCGTGGATCACCATAGGCACGCCGTCCGCGCTGGGGGTGATATCGAGTTCGATGCCGTCCGCGCCCATCTCCAACGCGAGTCGGAACGCGGAGAGCGTGTTTTCAGGCGCATGCATGCTCGCGCCGCGATGCCCGAAAATCAGGGGGCGCCTCGTTCCCCAAAACCGCATAATTACTCCTCCTCTTGAGAGGCGTTGATAGTCAGTACCGGGCAGGTGGGCGTGCGCACAACCTTCTCGGTCACAGAGCCAAACACCCAGCGTTTCCAGCCGCTGCGCCCGTGTGTGGCGATTACGATGAGGTCGATGTCTTTCTCTTTCTGATAGGCGATAATCTCATCCGCTGGGTCGCCCCACACCACACTGGCGAACACGGTCAAACTCTTGGGAATGCGCTGCTCAACCAACTCTTGCATCGAGCGTTCCGCCGCCGCGCGCATCTCGGTCTCATACAGAGGCACTTCCACATTCACCGGCACAGGCACAACATGGAGCGGGGGCACGACATGTAGCAGGTGAAGCTCCGCATTGAAATGCTCCGCCAACTCCACAGCCATATCCAGCGCAGAATACGATGGGTTGCTAAAGTCCGTTGGCGCCAAGATTTTCTTGAACGGTAATCGCATCGTTGACCTCCCCCATGATTGTACCCTTCGAACAGGGCGCGCTGCGATAATTTTATCTAAGGTATACTTCTTTTGTCTTGTCTGGAGAGCTTCTGTGTGGGTGTTCCGAATCGCGGGGCTAATTTATCTGGGCGGTGCACTCTGGCAGCGTTCGCTGTCGGAGGCGGCTTGGGTTGGGGTGGGGGC
>NKPV01000089.1 GCA_002254605.1 Armatimonadetes bacterium JP3_11 | reverse complement strand
TCTTGGGGGAGGGGTTCGCTACAGAAGCAGGAAAACACCTCCCCCTATCGAATGTGCCTATTATGGGGCAGCGTGTTCGGCTCACCGTGGCGTTGTTGACGATTCTCGTTTGGACGCAGGTAGCGTACGCAACCGACGAATGGCACTCGTTAGCCTTCAACGACGCCGAATGGCAACGCGACGGCGCGCCCACTTACTCTATTGAGGGCGACACGCTGGTTTTTGATGGCGAGGGGCGCGGACGCCTGATGACAAAGCGCACCTATCGCGATTTCGAGTTGCAATTGGAGTTCCGCGTGAGTGCCGGCGCGAACAACGGGATCGCCCTCCGTGCCCCCATCGGGTTCCAAGCCTCGCGCTACGGGATGGAGATTCAAATTCTCGACGACGGGCGCTCGCCAACCGATATGCGCCGTGTCTGCGGCGCGATTTATGGGGTGTATCCCGCTCGAAAGAGCACCGTCAAACCCGCCGGCGCGTGGAATCGACTCCATATCCGCTGCATCGGGCGGCGCGTGCAGGTGAACCTGAACGGCGAAACCATCGTGGATGCCGACCTGAACTCGGTGCGCAATCGGGAGCTGCTGCGCGAGCGCCCCGGCTTCCTGCGCGAGGAAGGACACATCGGATTCATCCAGCACAACGGGCGTGTGGAGTTCCGCAACCTGCGGATTCGGGAATTCCGTTCGAACCGTGCGCCCAACAAGCCCCCCGACGGTTTCATCGCACTGTTTAACGGGCGCGACCTGCAGGGCTGGCAAAGCTGGTACGCCGATCCGCCCGACGCTGCCGCCATGGGCGACGCCGCACGGCAACAGGCGCAAGCAAAAGCAAACGCCGAATGGCTCTCCCACTGGCGCGTGCAGAACGCCGAGCTCGTCTTCGATGGCAAAGGCGTCCACCTCATCACAGAACGCGCCTTTGCCGACTTTGAACTGTGCTTGGAGTGGAAAATCGAGCGCGGCGGAGATAGCGGAATTTATCTTCGCGACACGCCCCAAGTGCAAATCTGGGATCATCCCGACGGCTCGGGGGGACTGTTCAATAACGAACAGCATCGCAACAAGCCGCTGACGAAAGCCGACAACCCGCCCGGCGAGTGGAACCGCTTCCGTATCTTGATGATAGGCGATCGCGTGACAGTGTGGCTCAATGAGGTACTGGTGGTTTACGATACGCCGCTGGAGAGCTACTGGGACAAGCGTGCACCGCTACCCCCAGAGGGACGCATCTGGCTGCAGGCGCACGGGACACCCCTGCGATTTCGAAATATCTTTATCCGACCACTTTAACACGCTTGCCCTCAAGGCGCAGTCGCCCCTCGACAAAGAGCCGAACCGCCTCGATATAGGTCTCATGCTCCACAGGCAGCAAGCGCGCCGCAAGCGTCTCAGGCGTGTCGTCGTCCATCACGGGGATACAGCGTTGCAGCACAATCGGTCCGGTATCGTACTGCTCATCGACGAAATGCACGGTGCAGCCAGTCACTTTCATGCCGCTCTCGATAACCGCCTGGTGCACTTTCAATCCGTACATGCCCTTGCCGCCGAACAGCGGCAGCAGCGCGGGATGGATGTTCAGAATCTGCAAGGGATACGCTTGGACTATCTGTTTGGGGAGCAGACGCATATAGCCTGCCAAGCAAATCAGGTCGGGCTGTGCTTTTTGCAGCACCCACATCAGCGCATCGCCGTACATATCGGGCTCGGGAAACTCGTTGGGGTTCACCACCGCCGTTGGGACGCCCAGCGCGTGCGCGTGCTGGAGGGCGGGAGCATCTTCGCGTGCGCCAATCACGGCGACCACCTCACTATCGGGAATGCGCCCCTCGCGGCACGCTTCGATAATCGCCCGCATATTGCTCCCACGCGACGGACCCGAGACCAGAATCACGATTCGTTTCATCGCGGAACCACCCAGAGCGCGATCGCCTGTGCAAGCGTGCGTGTATGCGTGATGCTCACCAGCAGCTTCCCTTCGCCGACCATCTGTGCGCTTGCACCGTGTAAGTGTACCACCGGCTTGCCCAGTGAGTCGGGCAATATCTCCACCTCTTGCCAGCGCAGGGGACGCCCCACGGCTTTGGCGATAGCCTCCTTGGCGCACCACCGACCCGCGATATGGGGGTAAGGATTCACGCGCCGCTCCACACAGTATTGGCGTTCCGCAGGGGTTAGAATCCGCCCTACGAAACGCGGCTGACGGGCGCACACGCGAGCGATGCGCTCAATCTCTACAAGGTCTATCCCAACGCCGCGAATCATTCCGGTTTCGGTTGTGGGTTCTGCGTGGGCGGCGCCGTCCAGACCGCCTGATCCTCAGGGTCAACGAACATAATGCGAGCGTTGCCCTCACGCTCTAACAGGATCCACGCACGCGCCTTGCCCTTCGAATCATACAGAAACAGCGCAGGTTCGCCGAAAGGCATGCCCAACTCGGCACGCACATTACCGTCTTGATCCAGCAGGCGGAACCGTCGCGCGTCTACGCTTTCGGGGATGCGGGAACGCCGCTGCAACGCGTGCGTCTCCATCAGCGCCACGCCGCTCAGAAATCCGAAAAACGCCACAATCAAAACCAGTACTACGGTTCGATAGCGATTCATACGGTACCTCCCTCAAAGAATATGCCCGTGTCTTGAACCAGTTGCCGCAGCGGTGAACTACGAGCGCAGCGGCACGCATTACCAGAGTGGCTTGGACCCAACTGTCCAAGCCACTCTTTCCAAGCCACGCGGACTGTTCGGCGAGCCATTTTTCGGACTACTGCAGGCTTGCCGACAGCACATTCGCCATAATTGAGACGCGCAGGGTCGGCTGCTGCGGGTCGTCGGTCTCGATAATCAGGTTCTTACGCACGGCGCCCGACTGCCAACCGCCCCTATAGCGCAGGATGAAGCGGTGCTGCTTGCCGTCTTGCGTCGCCTCGTGCTTTACCTCGATGTTCGGATCGTCCACCTCGAACTTTTTGACTTGGAAGCCCTTATCGCCGCGGCTCACGGTCACCACGCGCTCGATGGGCAGCGGCGTCGCCGAGTTAATGGCGCCGAAGAACACCGTTGTGGGCGTGACGACGATGCCCTTCTCGTAGTTCAGGGCGATGTTGACCTGTGGCTGGGCGGTGGAGTTCGTGCGTGCGGTCGCCAGAATCGTCTGGCGTCCGGGCGGCGCGTCCTGATTGATGGTGATGATTACCTTCGTGCGCTTGGCGTCGATTTTTTGCGCCTCGGCGGTGGCGAAGGGCACATTCACTCGCACCTCCGCGATTTCCAACGGCTCGTCGGTGGTGGAGACGATTTCAACCTCCTGCACGGTCGGTCCGTCGGTCTTGAGGGTGATGGGGATCTGCTCGCTGGGGCGCACTTCGATCGCCGTGCGAATGTTTGCGGTGAGGCGCAGCGTCAGGCTCGGATAATCGGGGTCGTTGCTGGTGACTTGGATTGTTTTCACCTGCGCGCCGCGGAAGCCCGCCGAGCGCAACTCCGCTTCAATCTTGCCCTCTTTGCCCGGTTCGATAACTTTATCAAAGTAGGGTGTAACGCAGCCGCAGCTGGGGCGCGCTGCGATTTCCAGCGGAGCGTCGCCTTCGTTCTTGATGATAAAGGTATGCTTCACCACTGCGCCCTGCGTAATCTCGCCGAAGTCATACTCCATCGGCTCGATCTTGATTTTGGGCTTCGGCATGTAGACGCGCGTGCGGTTCGTCGCGTAGTCGACGAGCGTCAGGCGCACCCGGTTCAGCGTGCGCGCGCGTTCGACCTCCTCAGCGGTGGGAGCGGTGGGCAGGTCTTCTGAATTCCACACGGGTCCCATGAGCTCGGTGTCTTTCTGGCTCTCGCCGAGCCCCAGATAGGCTCCGATGGCTTGCCCGACCAGGTGCGCTACAGCTTTGGGCGATTGGGGCATTTCTGTGTAGGGGATGTAGGTCGCAATCCGCGCTCGCACGCGCCGTCGGTCGCTTTGATTTGGGGGCAACATGAGTTTCGCACGCCCATACATCAGGCGGAACTGCCCCGCGGTAATCTCCGCAACATCCTCTTCGAAAACAATCTGCACATCGGCGGCGCGTTCATCGTCCGTCCACTCCAAGCGCGGGTTGCCCTCCAGCGCACGGTTCCAGTTCTGCACCGCCTCCGTCGCCGCTTGGCGGAAAGTCTCGCGCAACTCTATCGGGATGGTCGCCCAGCTTCCGTAAATACGGATCGTGGACGGAATCGCTATCGGTTTGATCAGCTTCTCCGCTTCGTCGAATTCGCCTTTCGAAAGTAAGTTAATTACCTGTGTTATCTGATCGTGTTCAGGCTTCGCCACATTCTCCGGCAGCGTGGGCGCTTTGGGGGCGTTTTGCGCCCACGCGAGCGCCCAGCATCCAATCAGCAACCATACTGCGAGCCATTTCTGCATACGGATACCCTCCACCCAATATTATAGCCCAAACCGCCGATGGGTATAATTCGCTCGCCGCGCTTGCGGTATGGAAGCAGTCAAGTAAGGAGGCGTTATGAGTCAGACCACGCGCACTTTGGTTTTCGTGAAGCCCGACGGCGTGCGCCGCGGCTTAGTCGGAGAGATTATTCAGCGGTTTGAAAGGCGAGGCATCCGTATCGTCGGGCTGAAAATGGTACAGCCGACGCGCGAACTCGCCGAAAAACACTACGCGGTGCATCGTGAGAAGCCATTTTTTGAGAGCGTGGTGAACTTCATCACTTCAGGACCAGTGGTTGCGATGGTACTGGAGTGCCCAAACGCGATTGAGGTCACGCGCCAGATGATGGGCGCGACGAACCCTGTCAACGCCGCGCCCGGCACCATTCGCGGCGACTTCGGACTGGATATCGAACAGAACATCATCCACGGCTCCTCGGACCCCGAAGCGGCAGCGTATGAGCTGAGCCTCTGGTTCACACCCGAGGAACTGGTGGAGTAGCAGGGAGGGGCGGGAAAGACGCCCCCCTTCGCGCAGCAGGCATACACGGCTCAGTATCGCGCGCACAGAGTCGGTTCGCGCTTGGTGGAGGCGTCTCGCAGCCTAATTGCAAGTTGCTGAAGCCACGCCCTTCGCGTCAGCAGGTTTTATGCCTTACTCCACGCAGCCCTTGTCAACGCGGACGCATTATGGCGTTCCTCCTTCGCGCTCCAGCGCCTCCAGCAGTTCGCGCAACATTTGTGCCATCGCATTGCGCACGCGCTCTCTCTCCCCACCGATATCTTGATGGATAAAGTCACGCGCAGTCAACTGTCGGTTCCAGATGGCGCGCAGTTGCGGGGCGTACTGCTCGGTGGTCTTAATCACGACCCCCATCACATGAACAAACTGGGCGTAGGTGAAAGTGTTTTCGTCGATAGGGACATCCACCGAGAAGCGCACTTCCCCGTCCCTTGGATCGTAGGCGAACTTGCCGAGAAGGATGCGATAGTTGATATATCCAATCGCCAAGGTCAGGTCGTCCAGGTACTCAGGGTTCTCCTCCAGCGGCGCTTTGAGAATCTCAGGCACGCGGAATGAGAGACACCCCTTCTCCACCATCGGGTCAATCGTGAGACGATAGCCGTCTTCATCATCAGAGGAGCGCCAACCTGTGTAAATGATACCCTCTTGCTCAAAAGGTTCATCTACCGCTTGGTAACGGCTCCAACCAAACCGCTCTAAGTAGTCCGTCAGCATTTTAAGCGTTACTCTGCTCACGGTTGCACCTCCTGAGATCGTGTTTTGTATTAGATTCGCTTTACAATTGTCAATTCCTGCTGTCGGAATACTCTTTTTCGGCGAATGTTACGAGTTTAGGGGCACGGCGACGCCATGCCCCTAACGGCGGTTTCCATGGGTGCCCACCCTTGGGGGTGAATGCTACAGTGTCCATTCAACCCCGTGCCTCTGACCCAACGCCGCAACAGGGGGCGATCATCGAACCCGTTCTCAAGCGCGCCCTCTACAAACGCGAACCCATCGGCGCACCCAGACCATACTGCCTCTACAACCTGTACCGCTTAGACTATCTGCTTCCCTAAGTGGCAAAAAGTTTCGCCGTAAGCTGCTGAATCAACGCCTCCCCAGAGGTAGAGTCCTACCGTTGCATCGTTAGTGATGAGGATTGAAAGAAACCGACGGATCAATCGATGGAGGCTGAATGTAGAGCGGTGTGAGGCTAAACGGATGCACGAACTCTTTTTGTTGCCATCGTCGCCATGCGACATGGGCAACGCCTTCAGGCAGCGGGGATTCAATCCTCCTCCAGTGCGCCTTAGTTAAGTGTGGCGCGATCCAGAGGCGGGCACGCTCGACGCCGATGGCTTGCAAAGGCTCTGCCTGCGGCGTATGCTGCACCAGCCACGACTCGACTTCACCTTGTACGACGAACGCTGGCTCGCAGAGAGGGTTCGGAACTGCATCCGGCATAGGCAGCAGCCACTGGAGATAGAGCGCATCGCGTCGGGCAGGCAACGCCACCAGCGTGGGGACACCCTCAGCCGTCTCGGCGGCGCACGCTTCGAAGGCACTCACGGCTATTAGGGGCTTATTGAGCGCGTGCGCCCACATTTTTGCCATCGTCACACCGATTTTGAGCGCCGTGAACGCGCCTGGTCCGATATCGACAGCGATTGCATCCACCTGAACCAGTTGGAGACGCTGTCGCTCCAGAAGCCATTCCGTCGCGTGCAGCAGGTTTCCCGATAGGTTCATCCCGTGTGCAAGATGCACGCTGCCCAGAAGTGCGCCGTCTCTGGTCAGTGCAATACCGCTGACCGTGCCTGTGGCTTCGATGGCAAGGAGTACCGTCTGAGCCATTTGCTAAGGCGGATTGTACCCCAATCGCTATTCGGGGGTTCATCGTTTCACGGGGTGGGGTAGACTCTGCAGAGAATGGCGTCATCACCCGAAATTCTCCATGAGCATGCGACGCTTTCGATTTCGTTTGGAGCGCGTGTTGCGTTATCGTGAGACGCGCGAGGGGATTGCCTATCGTGCCCTGCAGGAGGCGGTGCAGCAGCGCGTACAGCTTCAGGAACAGATTCGTGCGCTCACCGAGCAGATGCGACAGCTTGCCAGTGCGGCGCTTCACCCTGACGAATGGGCGCAACGGGAACGCATCTTAGAAACGATGGCGACGCGTCTGCAACGCTTACAGGATACACTGCCTCTCCTGCAGGAGCAAGAAGCGCATGCACGCGAAGTCTACTTACAAGCGCGGCGGGAACGCGAGGCGCTCACCCAGTTGCGAATCCGCGCTTATGAACATTATCAGCAAGAAATCCAACGCCTAATCCAAAACGAGGTCGACGAGGCAGCGGTTTATGCGTATCAGCGACGCCTTTCAGAGGACTCTGCAACGGGTACAGGAGATTGAAGCGCACATGCGAGATCTACGGGGCGGTTCAGCGCAATTGAGCCAGTCCGATACGGCTTTCGTCGCGCCCATCGGCTTCCCGGTGGGCGGCACGCCACCGCCAGGTATGCAAATCCAGCCGCAAGTGCGAGCGTGGGAACCCCTGGTTGCGCCTATTGCCGCGCGTTATAATTTGGACACGGAACTTGTTCTGCGCGTGATTGAGGCAGAGTCAGGGGGTGACCCACACGCCGTCTCCCCCAAAGGTGCGATGGGGCTGATGCAACTGATGCCCGATACTGCCCGCGCCTTGGGTGTGAGCGACCCGTTCGACCCCGTGCAAAACATCGAAGGCGGCGTGCGATATTTGAGCCATCTCATCCAGCGGTTTGGGGATGTGCGTCTCGCGCTGGCAGCATATAACGCCGGACCTACCAATGTGCAACGCTACGCAGGAGTGCCACCGTTCCCAGAAACACAACGCTACCTCAAGAAGATTATAGGGTGATTCACGCGGTATAATCCCCCTATGGCGCGCAGCGACACCGCTTGGAAACTCTTCTTGGAACAACCAGGGTCTCTACGCTGTCTCATCCGCCACGCCGACCCGGTTCTACACGAGTTGGTCGACTGGCAGCGTGGCGTAGAGTATCTGGACAAGGAGCTGCAACAGATTACCCCGCAGAGTGCCACAGGGCGTCAAATCGTCGATAAACTTGTGCGCGTCTCCTTGACCGATGGTGCCGAGCAGTGGGTGTTGGTGCATATAGAAGTCCAGTCCCAGCCTGACCCGCTTTTTGCAGAGCGGATGTATGCCTATAACGCGACTGCTTGGTTGCGGTATCGGCAGCAGGTGTTGAGCCTTGCGATTTTAGCGGATACGCGCCGTCATTGGCGTCCGACGCGGTATGAACGGGTTTTGGGGAACCATCGGTTGTTGTTTGAGTTTGTGTCGTTGAAGTTGATGGATCTGGATGAGGGTTCTTTGTTGGCGGATTCCGAGCCTGCGGCGTTGGTGATGTTGGCGTTCAAGCGTGCTGGGGAGACGAAGCGCAACGCCGAGTTGCGTCTTCAGGCGCGTTTGGAGTTGTTGCGTTTGACGGTGGAGAGAGGGTACAATGAAGAGCAGACGACGAACCTGTTGGGTTTTTTGGAGTGGATTATGGATCTGCCGAAGTTGTTGGAGCGCGAGTACGAGCGTGCGATTGAGGAGTACAAACGTGAGACGGGGGTCAAGATTGTCCCGCGTATTGTTGAGATGACGCTGCGCGAGGGGTTGGAACAAGG
>NKPV01000113.1 GCA_002254605.1 Armatimonadetes bacterium JP3_11 | reverse complement strand
GCGGTCGTGCGCGGCGTGCTGTACTACGGCACGCCGCAGGGCTGGTACGCCCTCTACGGCTGGGGCGACACGCTCACGACCGCGCAAGTCCACGCCGAGCCGCCGCCCGTCGGCTTTGTGGGCGACGCGCTCGCCCTGCGCAGCGGCGGCGTCTACCTGCCAGGCGTCGGCGTCGATAACCTTATCAACGTCCCACTGCGCAAAACCATCTATGCTGCCAACCGCGTGGTGTGGATTAGCGAGGATCGCTATCTGTACCTGCGCTATCCTAACGGTAAATGGACACAGATAAATGGCGAGTATATGGACGCGCTATTCCACGAGGGCACGTTGTGGGCGTGTTATTCAGATGAGAGTACTATCATTCGCTTTGGGAAACAACTACGCACGCTGCAGTTGGAATTCACGATTCCCCTCGATACGCCCGCTCAGCTCATCGAGGGGCGTGTGGAAGGCGCAGGTACAGGCTCGTTTGAAATCCGCAGGCGCGACAACACATGGAAAAGCGCCACAGGCAACCTGCCGCTACGCTTAGACCGTGTAGACCATCCCTACTACGAGTTGCGCGTAAGGCTCACGGGCACACACATCTACCGCCTGCTGATGGAGCTGGAGCCGCGCCTGCAGAAGGAGCGACGATGAACGAGCTGCTGCAATACATCGCCGAGCTGCTGGAGCGTGTAATCGCGCTCCTCTCGCGCCAAGCGCGGGCAGAAGAAACCGCGTCTGCTGAACGCGCCATCGCCGATGTACGCATCGTAGACACGCCCGTACCCGTGCGCCTCACCAGCGCAACCGTCCAAGCCGAGCTGGACGAACCGATAGCCGTCGAGCAATCGGGCAGCTGGACAGTAGGGATTAGCGGGCAGCCGATAGGCGTGAATGTGCAGAACACGCCGACCGTGAACGCCCAGCAATCGGGCAACTGGGCGGTCAGCGTGATTCAGCCCGATTACAAGTATGCCGTCATCAGTGCGAACACCAGCGGCAACACGCAGGTTGTGGCGGGCGTTTCGGGCAAACGCATCGTCGTCGTCGCCTTTGCCGTCGTCGCTGCAGGAACTGTCAACATCCAGTTCCGCAGCGGCACAACGAACGCCATCACAGGAACCATGCGCCTTGTAGAAGCGGGCGGTATCGCGCACGAGTTCAGTGGTGGGCTGTTCCGCACGGGCGTCGGTGAGGCGCTCAACATCAACCTCTCGGCGAATGTTCAGGTCGGCGGACACCTGACCTACCTGGAGGTCTAATGAGCTGGGTATATCCCGTCGCTGCGAGCAATATTCAGGAGTGGTACGATGTGCCATCGGGTTATGGGCATGCGGCGGCGCTGGCGGTAGGTGATAGCGAGTATATCTACGCGCCTGCGGGGATCTACCGGAACTCCATCCTGCTGGATATGGGGCAGGATTGTGGCTTATGCGAGATTCGTGCGCGGCGCGGCACAGGGCTGTTCGACATCGCCTCGCTCGTGGTGCACTTTCACGATGCGGGCTTTTCCCAATCTGAGCAGTGGCTGATAGATTTACAATCCTATCCGAACTGGTCGGACTTCACTTTCACGCCCAGTTTCCCTTGGCGCTATGTGGATTTGGAAGGTCATAGTATTGATGTGCTGGTCGGGGTGAGTATGTTGCGAGGAGCGTCGATTGTCAACATCCCGCGTCGCCTCCTCACAGGCGTCGGGCTATAGCGATCTAATCGTTGCTATGGCGCGCGGTCGGAAACTGTTCGGCAAACCCATCAACAAGGTCATCAAGCGCCCAGGCGCGTTCCGCGCCAAAGCCAAACGGCGCGGCATGACCACCAAGCAGTTCGCCAATAAAGTGCTGAGCAACCCCGACGCCTACGACACGCGCACGGTAAGGCAAGCGCGGCTTGCGAAAACGCTGATGAACATGGGGAAACGGAAATGATGGATCTGCTGCTTGGAACCGCATTGGTGCTGACGCTGGGGATATTCGGCACGATAAAGCGTTGGTTCACGCTACCGAAACGCTACAACAGTCTGAGCGACATCGCCAGCGATCCGATAGGCGCGGTCACGAACGCCGCGCAGTGGGCGTTGCCGCTTGCGGCGGGCTTGCCAGGCGGTATCCAGAGCCTGCCCAAGCTCTTGCAGAACCCCAGCCTGCTAAGCAAGTGGAGCTTGGGCAACATCAGCCTGAGCGGTTTGGCAGGCAAAGGGCTGGGCAAGCTCAGCGCAAAGGACGCCGCGCTGATCGTCGGCGGGCTATCGCTGTTGCAAGGGCAACGCCGCGCCGACGCCGCCGCCCGCGCCTTGAGCGAACAGGGCGACATCTACCGTCGGATGTTCGACTTGAACCTTCCCGTTTATCAGCAGATTCTGGGGATGCGGTCCGAGGCGCTGGGCGGCTTGCCGTCGCAATCGGAGTACGAGGCGCAAGCCCGACGCGCGTTAGACGAGGCGCTCGATATGCTGGAGCGTTCGGAACAGGCGCGTGGCGTGCGTACCCTCTCGGCTGAACGGCGTCGCGCCGAGGCGGCGAACCGCTACGCCGTCGCCGTCGCGAACTACCCGCAAGAACGACTGCGCCTGCTGTTTGGGTTGCCCGCAACGCAGGCGTTGCAACCGCTTCAACTGCAAAGCGGCATCCTCGGTCAGCAAGCCGCTGACGCCAACGCCCAGCTGATGGGACTGGCGCAGGCGCTCGCCTACCTGATACCCACCATCTACGGAGGTCGTCAAGCATGAGCAAACGCAAACGCAAAGTAGAGAACCCTGTCGCGCCGCCTCAGCCACAGGCGCAAGAAGAATCGATTCCTGAACCCACAGAAGCGGAATCGATACCTGAAGTCGTAGAGGCTGAACCTGAGCCTGAACCGCTTATCGCGCCGCCAGTGCAAACACTGGCGGCGCAGTATCTCGGCATGCGCGCCGTCAAGGTCGAAGATGGCGTCTACTACGCACTCCCTGCATGGGTGCAGATAGACGGCTACAAAGAGGGCGACCGCGTGCGCATTACCGTGGAGTTCGAGCGTGTGGAAGTTGAAGAACCCGAACCCGAAAGCAGCAGCGCTGAGCCTGCTGCCGATGCCGAAACCGCAGGCTGACACACTCCAACCGCCTGCGCTGGTGGAACCTGACGAGCGCGCGCTGCTTGCCAGCGCGCTCGCGGCACTGTTTGCGCCACGCGCTGCAGGGCAGCTGCTCGCCGCACCCTACCAGTGGGCGGAACGTGAGAACCTCAAACGCGCCCAGCAGTACGAATCGGAGCTGAACCGTCAGCTGCGCCTCGCCCAGATAGACGCCGAACGGCTCAAGGCGCAGACGCCGATAGTGGTGGAACAGATGCGGTCCGCCGAACGCAGAGCCGAACGCGAGGCAGAAGCGCCCAAAATAGAAGCCGAAACCGAGAAAGTCCGCGCCGAAACCCAGCGCATCCAAGCGGACACGCAACGCGCCATCCAGCGCCTGCCGCTGGATGTGAGCCGCGACATCACGAACCTGCTCCTCAAGGCAGGCGACGAGAAAGTCGGCGCGGACGAACGGCGCGAGATACTCGGCTACGCCCGATACTTGATGCGCCAGTACGGCGTAGACCTCAGTGAGTTTTTGCCCCAAGAAGTGCAGGCAAGCCCTGCACAGGCGCGCGCTGCTGCCCAAGCCGTCGGCGAACTCGCGCAGGCGGAACAGGCGACGGCGTCGGCAGAACGCCAACGCGAGGAAGCCGAAACGGAGCGGCAGGAGCGCCCGCTCAAATTAGAAGAGCGTCGCGCTCGAATTCGCCTTATCCAAGCGCAGGAACTCACAGAGCGGGTTCAGCCTGAGCTGATGCGGGCGCGGATTCAAGAGCTGCGCGCTAATATCGCGCAGGGTTGGCAAGGGTTGCGCCTGCGCGCTGAAGGGCTGCAGCTTGCTATCCGTCGGCAGAACTGGGCTGAGGCGCAAGATCTGTTGGAAGGCATCAGCAAGTCCCGTGCGTTCTGGGAACAACAAGCGCGGGAGCTGGAACGCAGCATCACGATAGAGCAGGAAACGGAATCCTACGATCCCGAAACGGGAAAGCGTATTCGCGCGCGTCGGCGCGTTGCTGACCCAAACGCGCCTGCCGAGTTGCGCAATCAAGCGGCGGAGGCGCGCCGCCTCGCCGATGAGTACCGCCGCGCGGAAGAGGCGATGCAGCGGCGGTTGGGCAAGCCCGCCACACGCACGCGCCAACTCCAAGTACCTGGCGTGGGCAACGTGCAGGTAGAAGAAGACATCTAATGCCGAAAACCTACACGCTCACGATAGACGGCAAGCGGTATCGCATCACGGCACAGCGTGCACTCAGCGACGCCGAGCTGCAACAAGTTGCGTTGCAGCTCAAACGCCGCGCGCCTGCACCGCAACAACAGCCTGCGCAGGGCGGACTCTACGAAGTGATTGACCTAAGCTCTGGGCGTGTGCTCTACAGCGGTACACGCCCGCCGCAGCAGCAACGCCAACCACAGCAACCACGCCAGCGCATAATAGAACCGCGCGAAACGCCACGAGCGCGCGACCTTGCTGCGCTCATTAGCGCGCCCAGTATCGCACGCGAGTTCCGAACGCCGTTAGAGGCTGCAAGGCGGTATGCACCGTCGGGCATGACCGAAGAAGAAATCCGCTGGGCGGCGCTCCACGCCGCCCGTACCGCGCCGCCTGCCGTCCAGCAACTCTGGAACGCCGCCGTCCGACCCGAAACGCTTGCGCCCAGCTACGACCCGCAACGCGAGCCTGAACGGCGTGTCGGCTTCATTGAAGGCTTGGGCAACCTGCTGGGCACGCCGTTGCGCAGTCTTACCACCAGCGTCCTCACGCGCTTCGGGCAGGGGCGCACCTTCGGACGCGAGGTTGGCACGCCCACACAGGTAGACACATGGGCGCAAACCTACGCAGGCGACCCGAACTGGGGCAGCGTCCTGGAAGCCCTCGCGCCACAGATAGACCCGCGCCTGCGGCAAGCAACAGGCGTCTTGCTGAATGCCCTTGCCGACCCGCTCAACCTCACAGGCGCAGGGATCGTCGGGCAAACAGGGCGCGGCGCAAGTCGCGCCAGTACCGTTGCACGCGCCGTCCCGCGCGTGCAGCAAGCAGGGCGCAGGCTCCAGCAGGCAGGGCGTGCAATGCAAGCCGCACGAACGGCGCAACCTGCCACGCGCACAGCGCGCGCCGTGCAGCAAGGTAGGCAAGCCGTCGGCAAAGCGGTAGAGGCTACAGGTAAAGCTATAGAACGCGCCGCACAGCCCGTACCGCAACTGCAGGCACTCGATAGACCGCGCGCCGAACGCCTGTCAGGCGCGCTTGGAATCGATCCCGAAAAAGCAGAGTTCAGCAGCAGCCCGCTCCGATTTGTGGGGCTGCCGCTGCATGCGCTGCTGGATTTGCCTGCTGTGCGCGCAGCGGTTCAAGCGGCGCGTGAAGCCCCTGCAGGCGAACGGCTTGATACGATATTCCGCAACCTCGCGCAGGCGCAGTGGCTGAGGCGCGAGGTCGCGGACCGCGGCGGGGATGCGAGAGCCGTGCAAACCACCCTGCGCGACATTCGCAAATCAGGCACGCTCACGCCTGCCGCGCAGGTAGAGGCGCAACGGCTCAAGGAACTCGCAAGCAACATCAACAGCCCCACAATGGCGCAACGCGCCCTGCGCTTGTGGAAAGCGAGTAAGACCACGCTGAACCCACCCAGCATGGTGCGCAACTTCTACCAGAACTTCTTGTTCCGCTACCTCACGGGCGATGTGGACTTGGAGCGCGTCCCTGCCGCCGTGCTGCGCCTGATACGCAATCCTGAACGGTTTCGGAAACTCTGGCAGGAAACTGAGGGCGTGGAGACCGCCGTGAGCGATTTACCGCGCGGGCTACGGGGCTTAGCCCAGCGCGTCGCGCAAATCAGCACCCGTGCCTACGAAGGCGCGGACCGCGCCGCTGCGACCATCATGGCAGAGGCGATGGGCGTCAGCCCACGCGCCTACATGATGAACTATGGCGAAGTGCCACGCCTGTTCAGCGCTCTTGGACGGAGCGGAGTCGCGCCTTTCATCAGCTGGCAATACTTCGCGATACCTGGCGTCGTGCGTGGCGCAATCAACCACCCTGACCGACTGGGCAAAGTCGCACGCGCCCTCACTGGCTTACAGCCCGACCAGGAGAAGCGCGACGAGTACATTCAGATTGGCGACCGTGAAGCACGGCTCGGCAGCATCTTGCCCGTGAACCCTGCGGATTTCGGAGGCGAAATGCCGCTCATAGACATCAGGCAGATACCCGCCTATCAGTTCGTGCGCGGGCTTGAGCAAACGCTGGGCGGACGCGGCCGCCCCTGGCCGATGCAGGACGCCAGCACAGGCAGCAAACTCGCCGATACAGCGCTGTTTTTGAAGGACTTTTTCGGACCGCCCGCGCTGACTTACTACCTGCCTGGTCTCATCGCGCCCGCTGAGCCTGCCGATAAATCGCAGCCGTATCGCCGCCCGCGCGAACGAGTTGATTACCTGCTGGGGCTGATGGGCTTCGCCGTGCGCCCAACCGACCCGCACTACGACGCATTCCTGCGCTATCGCCAAGCCCAAGCCCAACGCGAGGCAAGGCAACAGCAACAACCGCAAAAACCGTAGCGATCTAATAGGTGACATGCTGAGCATTTACAACGAAAACGATGTGGAGCAGATTATCCGTGCAGGTATGCCGCTGCCTGCGAATGTGGCGCCGTTCCCAGTCGCCAGCGGGATTGCGACTGGAAACGGTTTGAACGCTGGCGGGTTTGTTTCGCCCTGGGCGGTCCATGCGCCCCCAGCAAACTATGAGAGCTTCGGGCTCGGGTTATTCGCGGATGTACCTAAGAAACTCGTGCCTCGGTTCGTGATCCCCTACTGGGAAATGAATTTTTCAGCCGCAAACGCGAGTT